>CAKRNI010000073.1 GCA_934370915.1 uncultured Lachnospiraceae bacterium | reverse complement strand
GATTTTGATGATTCAATTACAATTCCCTTACGATTTTACGGCAATCTGCCGCCTTTTTCGCCATCTTTGCGGCATCAAAACCACCGGAACCGACCGATTCTGATACGGAAATATTAGCACATTTTTTCCCGTCATGCTAAAGAACCGCCAGAACAAGTGCCGCCAGGTTTGCCGCGAAATGGAACACCACCGGCGCCTTCACCGTGTTTGTCTTTTCCATAAGAAATGCCAGTATCAACCCCATAAAGAAGCTGTAAAATCCCTGCACTATATCCCAGTGGAACACACCGAAAAATGCCGCGGTCATAAATGCTGCCGCCGGGGCGGATACAAGCTCCCTGCATCTTCCATAGAGAACGCCGCGGAAAAAGTATTCCTCAAGGATCGGGGATGCCGCCAAAAGCACCACTGTCTCCAGCCACAGATTTCCCGTAAACAACGTCTCATCTGCCAGAGATGCTCCCGTGATCTGGAGAGCTCTCACCACAAGTCCAAAAATCAGGGATAATCCCGCGCCGCCAAGCGCTGCTGCCGCCGCAATCTTTCCGCTCCAGTGTTCCTCACCCCGGAACACCCTGTCCTCTTTATAAAGGTGCACCAGCATAGGAACCGCGATGACTGCACGGAACAAGGTATCCCATAAGATCACGTCGTCCCCGAAAATCGTTGTCTGCGCAAGCGGAAGCTCAATCATGCATGCCACCGCCAAACAGAACAAAATTGGAAAAAGAATCCTCCGGATCCTGATCTTCAATCGCCTCTCTCCTTTCATGCCGCCGTATTGTGCTGCCGCAGACCGGCATCCAATACGCACACCAACACATCTTACCACATTTTGCGGTGGAATACAAATATCCGGGGCGGTATATATTATAAAAAGTAATTCCATGAGACATCTGCACGTCTCTGGGACCACATGAAAAGGATATCATTTCATGAAATTTCCATTTTTCTGTCTTTTAAAAAAATTCCCGCGCGATCATGACCAGGTTTTCCCAGGAGACTATCCAGCCGCACTTCTTCTGGCCCTCATCCTCCTCCCGTTCTCATACGTTCTCGGGACTCTGGCTGCAGCCGTCATTCCAACGGTCCCGGCATCCGCCGATGGAAACTGGGGACTCTCATTCCAGCAGGAAGGAAAGCCACCCATTGCCAACGCTACGGCAGATGAATTAAAGCAGTATCATGCCTGGTACGCCGATCTTTCCGGCGAAAAAGTTCTTTATCTCACCTTCGATGCCGGATACGAAAACGGCAACACTCCGGCAATCCTCGATGCCCTGAAAAAGCATCAGGTCCCCGCCGCGTTTTTCGTTGTCGGCAACTATCTTGAGACCAGTCCGGATCTCGTAAAGCGTATGGTCTCTGAGGGGCATATCGTCGCAAATCACACATACCACCACCCGGACATGTCGAAGATCAGTGATCCGGAAAGCTTCGCGAAAGAGCTCACAGGTCTTGAGACACTCTATACTGAGATCACCGGGGAAACCATGAAAAAATACTACCGGCCGCCCCAGGGAAAGTACAGCAAAACGAACCTCCAGATGGCAAAAGATCTCGGCTATCAGACCTTCTTCTGGAGTCTTGCCTATGTAGACTGGTATCAGGACAATCAGCCCACAAAGGAGGAAGCATTCAAAAAGCTTCTCGGGCGCATCCATCCGGGTGCCATCGTGCTTCTGCACAGTACTTCCTCCACAAACGCGGCGATCCTCGATGAGCTGCTGACAAAGTGGGAGGAGATGGGATACCTGTTTGGGACGCTGGATGAACTTGTCCGGAAGACTGCCGCCACACAATAATTTCAGCAGATAAAAAAGCACCTGCTGCCCTCTAATCTCTCAGAGGATACAGCAGGTGTATCTTTTCCCCAGCCTGTTCATTTTCCGCTCTGCGGCAGCAATCATCTTAATCCGGCTCCACGATCCGGTATCCGACACCGACCTCCGTAAAAATATACTGCGGCTCCGCCGGATTCTTCTCGATCTTTCTCCGGATATTCGCCATATTCACGCGAAGAATCCGGTTATCATTCTTCATATTCGGTCCCCAGATCTCCTTGATGATATAGTCATAAGTCATAACCTTTCCGGCATACTTTCCAAGAAGACTCACGATCTTATATTCATTCTGGGTCAGCCCCGCGTCCACACCGTCGATAAACACGCGATGCTTGTCATAATCGATCGTCAGGCCACCGGCTTTAAAGACACCTGTCTGTCCGCCCTGCTGGTTCGGAATTCCTGATCTCGTGTGACGGATCGCGGTACGGATCCTTGCAAGAAGCTCGGAAGTACCGAAAGGTTTCGTGATATAATCGTCAGCCCCGAGATCCAGTGCCTCCACCTTATCCCTCTCATGGGTTCTCGCAGACACAACGATCACCGGCATTGAGGACCATTCCCGCACTCCCTGTAAGATCTTCATGCCGTCCATATCCGGGAGACCAAGATCCAGGATCACCACGTCCGGGCACTGGGAAGTCACCATGCTGTATGCCTCCGCGCCCGTCTGGGCTACGATCACATCGTAATTGTTTGCCTCCAGCACAGTCTTGATAAAATTGCTGATTCTCTTGTCATCTTCCACCACCAGCACTCTGTCTTTAATCTCCATATTCCGTGTCCACTCCTTTCGGCAGCCAGAACATGACTCTGGCTCCGCCCTCTTTTCTATTTTCTGCTTTCATAATTCCCTCGTGGGCCCTCACGATGGTCATACAGACGGAAAGTCCGATTCCCATATTCCGCTTGGAATCGCTCTCCTTTCCATCCTCTGACTGAAAGCTACCGTCAAACATTCTCGGAAGGACCGACTCCTTGATCCCGGCTCCGTTATCCTCGATGGAAAACTTCACACGATCCCCGTCCTCCGTCACGATCAGCCAGATCTTTGTCATGCCGTCCGCATGGAGAACACAGTTTTCCAGAAGATTTACGATCACCTGCTCGATCAGGATCGCATCCATCGGGACAAGCAGGACATCATCCGGGATCTTTGAGATCACCTCGATATCCGGGAACCGTTTCCGGAATTTCGTGACAGCACCGCTGATGACTTCCTCCACCAGTTCCTCTTCCTTATTGATCCTTGCGGTTCCATCCCCGATCCTCGTGATCGAGAGCAGATTTTCCACCATGCGGACCAGCCACTGTCCTTCAGACTTCATATCTTCCAGAAGTTCCAGAATATTTTCTTTTGAGAGTGCATCATAGTTGTCGATGATTCCCGATGCGGATCCTACAATGGAAGTCAGCGGAGTGCGGATATCGTGGGACACCGCCCGCAGAAGATTCGCCCGCATCTTCTCCCTCTCGACCTCCAGCCGCATCTGCTCCTGCTTTTTGATCTGGGTCGTCAGGGCGCTGACGCTGCAGGCTACAGCGAGCATGGCAACAAAGGTCAGCGGATAGCCCGTGATCGCAAAGTTGAGTTTAAAATACGGGAATGTAAACACGTAGTTGACGCCAAACACCGCGATGATGGACGCTACGATCCCGTAGACATAGCCGTCCGTAAATCTGGAAACAAACAATACCGCCAATACGAACAGCAGCGGGACATGCGTATCCGACTCTGAGATCCGCTGGACAAGAAAACAAAATGCCGTCGCGATCCCCAGGATTCCAAACGCGATCCCGCTGTTTTTTAACACCGATTTCAGGGTTATTTGCATATCGGAAACCTCCGGTTTTTTTATCATAAACTCACGAACCCTACGCCTGCGCGCTCCATTGCCCGCTGTCGCAAAGCAGTCCGCTCGTTCATAGTCCAAAGAAAAACAAATGGCACCTGCAGTGCCGCTTGTTTTTCCTTTGGACTATTATATCATAGATTCCGCTAAAATCGTGTTAAGATTGTAGATAATTTTCCAGAAAGCCATCCGTTTTTATCATATTCGAGAAGACTCCCACCTCATTTAAGTGGCGGGTAATCGCACATTTGTCTCAGTGGCAGTCAGGTCTCCGGCTTATCGATATAAAGAATATCCAAATTTCACTTTCCGGTAGATCTTCTGCGCGATCATGACCGGAATATAGCCTGTGATCACGATGGTCGGAATACCGCCTACGATTGCAACAAGGATGATGAAAAGGATTGAAAATAAATTAGCCATGATATAGACCTCCCAAATTCTTCTTTTATATCCACCCCGCTTTTGTTTCCTGCAAAGAAGCTTTGCGAAATTTCTTTTTTCGGGATGTTTTTAATCTAACAGGATGAAATTTCCCTCCTGTTTTTAAGTCGGAACATATATATCACAAAATTTTTATCCCTGCTACCTTTTGGCCTGCTTTTTAGCCGCCGCTTAATCGCTTATTTTTCCTCCTTAACACGAATTTTGCAAATAACATGTACAATATATTTCGTCAGGATTTTTGTAACTTTTGTATGCATTTTTCATGTTTTGCGCCGTCTTAACAGACTTCTTCAAAAATATAATATAAGTTTTGCAGTCTGGTCTTCTCTACAAATGCCAAAAAGAGCTGCTGACCAAAATATAGTCAACAGCTCTTTTCAGCTTTGCGCAGAAAAACCTGTCTACGCATTTTATTTACTTCTCAAGCACCTTGTCCGCATGGTCAAGAGCTTCCTCAATATTCCTGCAGAAATTCTCTCTTCCCACGAGATCCACGAATCCGGCTTTCTCCATCGCGCGCATCGGCTGCTCGTTGACATGGGACAGGATCAGGGTGACTCCGTTCTTTTTGCAGCGCTCATAGAGGGCTGTCATGGAGTTCATGGCTGTGCTGTCCGCCGCCGGAACCGCCCGCATACGAAGAATCAGACACCTTGTGACTTCGCTCACCTCAATCTGGTTGATGCGGTCAGCCGCTCCGAAGAATAACGGTCCTGTGAGCTCGTAGACTGCAAGCTCCATCGGGATCTGGCGAAGCTTGGCCTGGTTAATCTCCTCGGCTGCTGCCTTTAACTGTGCCTCTTCCACGGACATCGTCTTCTTGCCTCTGGAAGCTTCCTCCGCTTCACGCTGCTGCTCCTCGACCTCTTCCACGTGAAGCCAGCTTCTGACTCCCATCTCGTCGCTCATACGCTTCATGAACAGCAGACAGGAAAGTACCATGCCCACCTCGATCGCTACAACAAGGTCGAAGACAACGGTTAAGAAGAATGTAATGACAAGAACCGCGATATCACTCTTCGGAGCTGTCTTCGCGAGTCTTGCGAAGGTTCTCCACTGGCACATATTGTAAGCCACCATGAAGAGGATCGCCGCGATGGTCGGCATCGGAATCCAGCTTGCGTAAGGCATCAGGATCACAAGGATCAGAAGAAGAACGCCTGCGTGGACCATACCGGCGACCGGAGTGCGCCCGCCGTTTTTGATGTTCGCGGCTGTGCGGGCGATGGCGCCTGTCGCCGGGATTCCGCCAAACAGCGCGGAAACGATGTTTCCTGCACCCTGGGCCACAAGCTCTGTGTTGGAACGGTGCTTTCCGCCGATCATGCCGTCCGCGACAACACAGGAAAGCAGGGACTCAATGGCTGCCAGAATCGCGATCGTAAAGGCATCGGATAAGGATCCCTGGATCACGTCATAGCTGAATACCGGCATATGGAAAGCCGGGAGCGCATTGCTGACACTGTAGAGGTCTCCAATGGTGTTGACCTGTAACGGAAGGAATTTCACCATCACGATACCAACGAGAACCGCCACTAAGGATCCCGGGATCTTCTCCGTGATCTTCGGCATTACAATGAGGATCGCCAGGCAGACGAGACCTACGATCAACGCATGAACATTCATGGTTCCGAAGCCTGCAGCAAAAGCTTTTAACTTCTGCATGGTCTCGATGGTCTCCATTCCTGCCGGATATGTGACACCGAAGAAATCCTTTAACTGTCCGATCACGATGGTCACCGCGATACCGGAGGTGAACCCGGTGGTGATCGTAAACGGGATAAATTTGATCAGGGAACCAAGCTGGCAGAATCCCATGATAACAAGGATGATACCTGCCATGATCGTTGCGACTGCCAGACCTTCCACGCCGCTTCTCGCCACGATGCCGGCTACGATCGTAGCGAAGGCTGCTGTCGGTCCTGCGATCTGTACCTGGCTGCCGCCTAAGAATGAGATCACGAAGCCTGCCGCGATGGCCGTGTAGATTCCCTGCTCCGGACCCACGCCGGACGCCAGTGCCAGCGCGATGGATAACGGAAGGGCAATGATGGCTACGATGATACCCGCTACGACGTCAGACATCAGCTGGGCACCGGAATACTTCTTCAATGTTGTAAACAACATTGGACGTATTTTTTCCATACTCACTATTCTCCTTTTTTTTCTCATATGTGTTTCAAGTATCTGTCGGTCTAAAAAGGGCTGTAACTGTTCAGTACCCTCACAGTTACACGCAAAAATCCATTCCTAATCGGCTGTGCCGATAGGATTTTTGCCTTCTATTCTAAGTTTTCTTACGGTCAGCGCAGTAAATGCGCAGACCTACCGAACAGTTACAAAAGGTCACAAGTATTTATTATACAGGAAAATATGAGCCTGTCCAGTTTTTTCGAAATTTTAACAGTTTTCGTTATGTTTTTAACGCAAAGTATCCCAGACTCCCACGAAATTATGTTTTCATCACACTCTGTACATGAAGAACTTTCTCCGACACGGTAAATTTCACCTCATATCCGGCAAATTCCATGCCGTAGACCCGCCTTGGGTCTTCCTGATAAGACGGGCGGGGATCCTGAGCTAAGACTGTGCAGAGGGGATCCCGCTTTTCTTCCGGAAGGAGCTTTAAGATTTCTTCCGGGATCTCCACCGTGAGCTCATATTCCTTCGTCCGGTCCGTGAATCCGCCCCTCGCCTCCGGGTGGCTGTCCGCGAAGGGAACGTAGGGCTTGATGTCAAAGACAGGAGTCCCATCCATCATGTCAGCCCCCGTGACAACTAAGACAGGAGCGCCGTTCTCCAGCTGCTCCACTCTTTTCAGTTTTACGACCGACAGGCCTAACGAATTCGGGCGGAACGGTGATCTCGTGGCAAATACTCCGACCCGGGTGTTTCCACCGAGTCTCGGCGGGCGGACCGTTGCGGACCAGTTTCCCGGCTTTCTCACGTTTTCCGAGAATTCCCAGATCAGCCAGAGATGAGAGAACTCTTCGATCCCCCGTACCGCCTCCGGGCTGGAAAATTCCGGTTCAAATACGATCCGGGCTTCCAGATCCCCGGTCAGTCCGCTCTGCCTGGGGATCCCGAATTTTGTCGGGAAGTCCGTATGGATATACGCCACCGGGCGGATCCTATGGTCCATGTTCCGATTTTCTCTATTTCCTGCTGCCATACTTTTCTCCCCTTGTCTCTGCTTTTTTCCCCCCGGTTCGCTGCTCATAAAGCAGACCGGCCCTGTGGACCGGAACTGCTCTCCCGGGGGCGGCTTTTGCCGTCTCATGACGGTTCCTTCAGCCTTCCGGCTCCCCCAGCCACTTCTTCAGATCCGCCATCATCTTCTTCGCATCCATCACGCCGATCTGATATGTCTTTTCGATCTCCTCCGCGCTCTTGCAGATCCTCGGGATCGTGAGAGGAACGCTCGGGCGGATCACAAAAACACTTCCCTCTTTTTCCAGCTTCTCAATATTCCGGATACTCATATTGTACTCGATCGCCCGGTTCTTTAACGCTTCGGCAAATTGCGGATATTTATGGTACACAAGATCCGCCATCCAGGTGTTCTCCGGTTGTTTCCGGTACTCCAGATCCCTCGTGAGGACTACCACATTTCGTTTGTAGCCCAGCTTTCGGAACGCCTCCACCGGGACGCTGTCCGTACATCCGCCGTCGAGAAGCTTTCTGCCGTCAAGCTCCACAAACTTTGACACATACGGGAGTGACGCTGACGCGCGGATATAGTCGATATCGCGCTTCATGTCATGGAGCTTCGCATAGACCGGCTTCCCTTTTTCCACGTCACTGCAGACCACATAAAAATCGGTGCGCTCCTTATTCCGGTCAAAGGCATCATAGTCATAAAGGTCCAGAACCTCCGGAAGCTCATGATAACAGAAATCTGTATCCACGATGTTTCCTGTCCGGATCAGGTTCTCAGCACTCATAAACCGTTTATCCGCACAGTATTTTTTATAATACCGGATGCTTCTCCCCTTCTGTCCCGAAAGGAAGCTGCACCCATGAACGGCCCCCGCCGATACGCCGATCACACCATCAAAGCTAAGACCTTCGTCTAAAAATACATCAAGGACTCCCGCCGTATAAATGCCGCGCATACCGCCGCCTTCCAGCACAAGTCCTGTTCTGTTCCCATTTATCTTTATACTTCCGATCTCCGGAATTCTTTCTGTCTTCTGATCCATCTTAACGTTCCTTCTTTCCTGCTCACTGTGACATGTCTTTCCCGGTTTTTTCTCCGGAAGACGCGTCAGATAGCTATTTTACAACGGAAGCGGCTTCCCGTCAAGAAAGCCGCTTTTGTTTAATAACTCCTTAATCCACCAGTTTCTCCAGCTCACTGACATATTCTGTCTTGTCACAGGTTTCATGCCCCGCCTTCGCTGCATAGAGAGAGACCGCCGTCTGGGATTTCTTCACCGGCTGCATTGTCCCTGCACCTGCCACGCAGCCGCCCGGACATGCCATTCCTTCCAGCAGGTATCCGTTATATTTTCCGGCCTTTGCAAGCTGCAGAAGCTTTTTACACTCCTTCAGGCCCTCCGCATTTGCCACCTTGATCTCCTTGTCCGGATACTTCTGGGCAATCACATCCACAACGGATTTTGCAACCCCTCCGGCTACTGCAAAGTTCCTTCCATCTTTGGAAGCTGCATTGACTCCGCCTTCATCCTCCTTCATATTCTCGATATCCACATGTCTTGCGTCAAAGATCCCCGCCATCTCCTCGAAGGTCAGGACGAAATCCACCTCACTCCGCACGGTTTTTCTCATCGCTTCCAATTTTTTCGCCGCACACGGTCCGATAAAGACGACCTTTGCTTTCTCATGCTGCTTCTTGATGAGTCTCGCAGTCAGCGTCATCGGTGTCAGCGCCATGGAGATGCAGTTTGCATGATCCGGGAACAGTTTTTTTGCCATCATGGACCATGCCGGGCAACAGGAGGTTGCCATAAACGGCAGCTGTTCCGGAACCTCCTTCACAAAATCTTCGGCTTCCTGTACCGCACAGAGATCCGCGCCGATTGCTACCTCAAAGACATCCGCAAAGCCCAGAGCCTTCATCGCTGCCCTGAGCTTTCCGGGTGTTACCTTCGGTCCAAACTGACCGACAAAGGCCGGTGCCACTGCCGCATACACACGCTCACCAGTCTGAATTGCCCGGATAACCTGAAAGATCTGGGACTTATCCGCAATCGCACCAAAGGGGCAGCTTACAAGACACTGACCGCAGGAAACACACTTATCATAATCAATGTCAGCCCGTCCGTTCTCGTCCGAATGGATCGCGTCCATGCCACAGGCTGCCGCACACGGGCGTTCCTGGATAATGATCGCATGGTATGCGCAGACATTGGCGCACTGACCACAGCGGATGCACTTATCCTGATCGATCCTTGATCTTCCGTTTGTCCGGTCAAGGGTTACCGCATCCTTCGGGCATACCTCTACACATGGGTGTGCAAGACAGCCCTGACAGCCATCCGTCACATAAACCCGCTTTTCCGGGCATGCGTTGCAGGCAAACTTAATAATATTGATGAGAGGCGGCGTATAGTAGGTCTCCGGCTTGTCTGCCTCCTCAATTCCCTGAGAGACCGGTGCCGGATCGGATGCCCCGCGATATGGAAGTCCCATAGCTAACCGCAGTCTCTCACTGGCGATCGCGCGTTCCAAAAAAACATCGTTCCTGTAATTTCCGACTTCTCCCGGAACGATCTTATATGGAAGTTCCTCAATCCGTTTATCCACCGGCCATTCCGTGTGATATGCCATTCTTGCCACTTCCCGGAAGATCCGGTGCCGGATCTCCTGAATTCTTGTCTCTACACCTCTCATAATCATTCCTCCAATCATGATCCTCTGCATGGTCATCCGGTGTTATATCATCGGTTCCATGCGTTGTTCCCCGTACGTGTCTATTTCAAGCGCCCCTTATCTTGCTCTTGTTAAAAAGATAACACTGATTGAAGGACCATTCAAGCCCCAATTTTCTTTTCGATCCATGAATTTTTCTGCATCCTGCACTGTTTTTCCATGAACTTCCGCAGTCATATTTTTTTAACGCATCTTTTTGTATAACAGGGAATCCCTCAGCATTTCCTGTTTCGCAAAAAACAAACTATTTGCATTTTATTTTATCTCATTTTATAATAAAATCAGTTTTATCAATGAAAGGAGATTTTTCCATGGCATTCAAAGAAGTTGATATCAAAAGTCTGAATTTTAATCCCTTCACAAAGATCGGTTCTGAGTGGATGCTCATCACTGCAGGCGATGAATCCGGCTGCAACACAATGACGGCAAGCTGGGGCGGTCTCGGTGTTCTCTGGGGCAAGAATGTTGCTACCTGCTATATCCGTCCGCAGCGCTACACAAAGAAATTTGTGGACGCGAACGACACCTTTACTCTTTCCTTCTACGGACCGGAATATAAAGAGGCACTTTCCATCTGCGGTTCCAAGTCCGGCCGTGACTGCGATAAAGTCAAGGAAGCCGGCCTGACTCCGTATTTCACAGACGGAACAGCCGCTTTTCAAGAGGCCGATCTGATCTTCGTGTGCAGAAAGCTCTACGAGGACGAGATCAAACCGGAAAACTTTATTGCGAAGGAAAACGACGGAAAATGGTATCCGGAGAAGGATTACCACACTGTATATATAGCGGAGATCACGAAAGTTCTCGTGAAAGAATAACAGACTGAATCTTCTGGTACTCAAACGTACTGTAAGAGAGTATGTGCGGGCAGATTTTTCTGCTTCCCACATGCTCTCTTTATTTTTGCAAAGCATTCTTAGCAGGATCTTAGCGTTTTTTCATTCTTTCCTGTCCCCCGCAATTCTTGACGTTGTGACATACTCCCTCCACTTAGCTAACGCTTGAAGTGGGGGCTTCTCGTTCGATTGCCCTATTGGGCAAAGCATAGGCGAGCTATCCCCGTGTGTCCCACGGTTCTGTTATTATGAGCGGAACTGTTTCGTATCTACGCAGTCCCGAACAAAATCTACGTTTTGGAGGAGATCAGGAAATTTTTCTTTCTGTTTCAAGTTCAACTCCCGATATTCTCAATCCTTCCCTGCAAATATTGATAGCTGCATTCTCATCACGGTTCATCTGATT
>CAKRNI010000072.1 GCA_934370915.1 uncultured Lachnospiraceae bacterium | reverse complement strand
GGTTTCCCGTTTCGGAACGATTGCAGTTGCGTATGTTTCTCTGTTAGTTGGTTTCTTCATTCCGTCCGCACAGATGACAAACATGTTCTTAACACTTACATACTGCGTAACCTCTCCGTTCAGCTACTCCGTAGTAGTAGGACTGTTCTGGAAGAGAGTAAACGCAAAAGCTTCCTTTGCAAGTGTGATCGCAGGTATCGTAACTGCAATCGGATGGGTATTACTTGGATTGAACGGTACATTAAATGTTGTATATCCGACGATTATTGTCAGCTATGTAGTTGGTATTATTGTTACACTGGCAACTTCTCCGGCTGAGAAGACAGCATAAAGCTTATAAGACATGACATAAAGGAGGATTCAGATATGCCGAACAGACCTTATCTTGGAAGAACAGTTGATGATACGATCGCGATGTATAAGCCGCATGTGTCCGGAACGGAAGGTGCTGTCAGCTCAAACAGCCCATACGCGACACAGGCAGGCCTTGAGATCATGAAACAGGGAGGAAATGCGTTTGATGCGGCAGTTGCTGTATCACTTGTTCTCGGTGTTGTGGAGCCGTATCATTGTGGAATCGGCGGCGGATGCTTCCATACATTCTACGATAAAAAAGCAGATGAATTTTACTGTGTTGATGCCCGCGGTATCGCGCCGAAGAACGCGTATCAGGATATGATGCTGGATGAGAACGGCGATGTGGACTTAAATCTCACCGAGTTCTCCGGGCGTTCCGTATCCGTGCCGTCCTTCTACCGCGCGATGGACAATCTGCTGAAGAAACATGGCACCATGACATGGGAACAGGTTTCAGCACCGGCAATCAAACTCTGCCGTGATGGTTTTGCCTGCGGATTCGCATATGCCCGTGTCAGCGATACTCCGGAAGCAGAACACAATAAAGTTGAATACGAAGGATTTGAAGAACTCTATCTGAATAACGGAAAACCACGCCAGTTTGGTGAGATCATCAAGAACCCGGATCTTGCGGACACCATGGAAGGTGTTGCGAAGAACGGAGTTGACTGGTTCTACAATGGACCGGTCGCAGACGAGATGGTAGAGCATATCAATAAACACAAAGGTCTTTTCTGCAAGGAAGATCTCGTAAACTGCAAGCCAAAGGAAAGAATTCCGGTTCGCGGAAATTACCGTGGATATGATATTATCTCTATGGCACCGCCGTCATCGGGCGGAACCCATATCATCCAGATGTTAAATATCCTGGAGAACTTCGACTTAAAGGGAATGGGCTTCCATTCTGCGGACAGCACCCATGTGATCGCTGAGACCATGAAGATGATGTTCGCGGACCGCTCCGTAGCGATGGGAGATCCTGATTTTGTTGAAGTAAATGTTGATAAACTGCTCTCGAAAGAGTATGCAAAAGAGCTTGCCGCAAAGATCGATATGGATCACGCGAAAGAGTACGCTCCGACAGACGGAATCGAGGCAAAAGAATACCGTGGCTGTACATCAAACTTTACAGTTATGGATAAATATGGAAATGTAATCTCCCAGACACAGACGATTCGTAACTGGTGGGGATCCGGCGTTGTAATTCCGGGAAGAGGCTTTATTATGAACAATGCGATGGCAGACTTCAGTGCCAAAGCAGGTGTCCGCACCACACAGGGCCTTGCATACGGAATGGCAAATGCGATCCGTCCGGGAAAGACTCCGCTGTCCAGTATGTCTCCGACAATCGTTATGAAGGATGGAAAACCGGTATTATCTGTTGGTGCAGCAGGTGGCCCGCGTATCATCACAAGCACCCTGCAGCTCATCATCAACAATCTGGATTACGGCATGATGATGGATTCCGCGGTAAAACATCCGCATATGTGCTGTCTGACATTGAATCAGGGTCTGGAACTTGAGGAAGGTTTCTCACCGGATACGATCAGGCTTCTTGCGGCAAAAGGGCATATCATAAAGAATACAACTGATTTTGGTGAACTTCTTGTTATGCCGAACGGTATCCGAAACATTGACGGCACTTTGTTCCCAGGCGGAACAAGCCGTGTTGACGGTGGTGGCGGAGCGCTTACAGCATCCGGAACCATGGCAATCGACGGTCTGTGCTTTATCGATGAGAAGCTGACGAAGTAGAGCGGAAGATCAAAGTGAATACAGGGCTTAAAAAGCCAGAATAAAAATACCGGCAGGTGAGGAATTACTCTTCACTTGCCGGTGTTTTATTCTGCACTTTTAATATCTCTGACAGCATACGATAATTCATTTGTGCGAGAGCACAGCAGACAGTATAGTCTGCTGTTATAATGCCACATTATTTCTGCGCCGCAGCCTCTTCGATCAGTTTGACCGTCTCGTCGGTGCTCATAACCGTACAGTAGATGACGTTCATGATCTTAAGCTCCGCCTCGTGAAGTTCCTGTGTCGCTGCGGCACAGGAGTCTTCCGGACAGATCACACGGAATCCCTGATCTGCGAGGACACGGATCGTAGATGCAACGCACTGGTCAGTCACAACGCCTGTTACGATCACGGTGTCGATCCCCATGTTATGAAGGATCTGTGTATAGTTTGTTCCAAGGCTGACGCTGTCGGTGGTCTTATTTACGACGATTTCATCCTTCAATGGTGTGAGTTCATCCACCATCTGTGCGCCCTCATCATCTACATATACATAGATATCGTTCCAGCCAACGGTACTCTGGACGCGGGAGCGGTCAGAACCGTTCTTTTTAAGGCTTGCAATCCGTCCATAAGTTACCTCGACTCCATTCTTACGGCAACAGTCCAGGAGTCGTTTGTTGTTCGGTATTACAACGTCTTGTATATGATCATAGAACCATTCCCATTCATCCCATTCTCCGGCTTTCCGGCACTGCTCGGCATCGTAGCCGTCCATGGAAATAAAGTGTTTCTGCATATCAACGATCAGCAGGGCGGTCTTTGCGAGATTCAGATGGATATCAGGAACCTCTTTCATGTTGCGATAATAAAAAGAGAGAAATTTTTCATTTGTTTTCATGGGCAAACATCTCCTGTCTATTTTTGATAAAAAAATTATAGCAGAAAGGAAAAACAGGGGCAATAAAAAATGTGCGCAAACACATGTGGTGTTTTGTGCGATTGCAGAAAAAACACAATAAATTCGTAAAAAGAGTAAAAAACGAAGGTGTGATTTTGTGTATTACGCTAGTATACAACGCAATAAACTTTGTGATAAATTAATAAACAAATGGAAAAATGCGCGTAAAGTCTGAAAGAAAGAGAGGAATGTGTCTATGGTTAGAACTGAAACAGATGAATATACAGGTTCTTTTTTTACAAAACAGCCATTTTGGGATATCACACGAAAACGCACAGACACGTTCCTTCAGATTGAAAATGAGAATGTCCGCATTCTCCGGTACGGTATGAATGAGGGGGCGGATGGGTTAAAATGTATCCCGGGCGTTGGTCAGGTGGGAATCACATTTTCGGTTCAGGAAAAAGAAGCGCAGGCGTATCTGTACGGTGTGCTTCCGGAGAAGAAGATTTTGTCACAGTATGGGATCAAAGAGAGCACGCAGGTTCAGTTTTCACCGGGAAGTTTTTCAAAAGTGACGGGAATCTCTGCTTCGGATATCCCGGCGGAAGGTCTTCCTCTGAAGGATGTATTTCCCTGGGCGACTCCATTTATTGAAGAAGTGAATTCTGTAGACAGTGTTGAGGAACATCATGTGGCGATTTTAAAGTTCCTCCAGGAGTGTGTGCGCAAGAAAAATAACATTCGGGAAACAGACAAGGAGCTGGCCCGCTGCGTGGTAAATTATCTGATGAAGCACAGACAGATCACGCGTATGAAGGAGCTGGAGCAGGAATATGGATTCTGCGCCAGAACGATCCAGAAAGCAGTCGTGAGTAATGTAGGAATCACTCCGAAACAACTGAATCTTCAAATCTGCCTTCAGAACGCGATCCAGACGATTGCGGAGGATCCGGCGCTTTCTCTTACAGAGCTTACCTATCGAATGCAGTTCTATGACCAGTCGCATTTTGGCAGTGTGTTCCGCCGTATGACAGGTTTTTGTCCGGGACAGTACCAGAAATGGCAGCAGGAGGAAAAAGGGGGAAAATAACGTGCTGTATGACAGAAGGGAAAAGATTATCGCAGCCCTGAACAGAGAGGGAATGGTAAAGGCAAATGAGTTAGTGGAACAGTATGGAGTGTCCATGGAGACGATCCGCCGGGATCTGGAATATCTGGAAAGACGCGGTCTTGTTGACCGTGTATATGGCGGCGCGATCTTGAGAAAAAAAAGAGGTGTGGAGCCGAAGATTGAAAAACGCCAGATGGAACACTATGAGGAAAAGAAGGCAATCGGACAGAGAGCTGTGGATCTTGTGGAGGACGGTGAGGTGATCGCCATCGACCTTGGAACGACAACGAGAGAACTGGCGCGTGCCCTTGTGGGAAAAAGGAGGCGGCTTACAGTAATCACAAATTCGATTCCCATTGCGCTGGATCTCTCCGCAGATGAAAATATCCGCGTGATCATGGTTGGCGGCGAGGTGCGGAGAAATGAACTTTCAGTCTCCGGAAACATTGCAGACGAAAATATGCGCTATTTCCAGACTGACAAAATTTTTCTTGGAGTCGGTGGTTTGACGGAAAAGTTTGGAATCACAGATTACCATGTGGAGGAGACGCCTTTCAGGCGCATCGGGGTCAACCGGACCCAGAAGGTCATTGCACTTGCGGATCACAGCAAATTTGGCGTGACTGCCATGAATCAGGTGTGTGACTTGGATCAGATCGATGTTCTTGTGACAGATCGCCAGACAGATAAAAACCTGATCGGAAGACTCCGGTCAAAAGGAATGAAGGTATATCTGGTATAAAACAATGAATTTGCGGTTATGTGCGATTGCAATATAACCGCAAATTTTATGTGCAAAATAACACAAAAGCAAGAACAATTTTTATAAAAATCATGAATATAATTCTACAAATCTGTGTGCTATAGTAAACACAATAAAAAAACAGAAAATGATTCTGAATGACAGGAAGGAAGTGAGGGAAACCGTTGAGCAGGAAATACTTTATGGGAGTTGATCAGGGCACGACCGGAACAACGGTACTCCTGCTGGATGATAACTGGAATCTGGCTGCTTCGTCACATAAGGAACATAAGCAGTATTATCCGCAACCAGGATGGGTGGAACATGATCCAAAAGAGATCCTAAAGCAGATAAAAGAAGCGGCAGAAGAAGTGATGGAAAAGGCCCATGCGACCGCAGAACAGGTGGAGTGCATGGGAATCGACAATCAGGGAGAGACCATAGTTGTGTGGGATAAAGTGACAGGAGAGCCGTTTTATCCAGCAATTGTCTGGCAGGACCGCAGGACTGCGACATGGATTGAGGAACTGGAGGAAGAGATCCGGTTTATGATCCGCCAAAAGACAGGTCTTCATGCGGATGCATATTTTGGAGCGACAAAGATTAAATGGATCCTTGACAATGTGGAAGGTGTGAAGGAAGCGGCGATGGAAGGAAGACTGATGGCGGGGCCGACAGATTCCTGGTTTATCTGGAATCTGACAGACAGGAAGGTATTCGCTACGGACTATTCAACGGCATCGAGGACCGCACTCTTCAATATCCATACGAACGAATGGGATCATGAACTTTTAGAACTTCTGGAGATCCCGAAGAACATTCTCCCGGAGATCCGGAACAGTACAGAAAAATATGGATATGCCACTCTCCGTGGCTGCGACGGAAAAGAAGGAAAGATCCTGATCTCCGGAAACATGGTGGATCAGCAGGCGGCACTGTTCGGACAGGCCTGCCTGAGTGAAGGAATGGTAAAGACCACATACGGAACCGGCTGTTTTATGCTGATGAACACAGGAAAGATTCCGGTCTATTCAAACACCGGGCTGCTGACCTGTGTCGGATGGAAGATGCACGGAAAAGATATGGTATTCGCTCTGGACGGCGGTATCTACGTTGCGGGTTCTGTTATCACATGGATGAAAGATAAAATGCACCTGATCTCAAGCGCAAAGGAGACAGGGGATCTGGCGGAATCGGTACCGGATACTGCCGGCGTCTGTTTTGTGCCGGCGCTTACCGGACTTGCGGCACCATATTGGGATCCATACGCGAGGGGTATGCTGATCGGAATTACACCGGGAACCGAGCGGGCTCATGTGGTTCGGGCAGCGCTTGAAAGTATTGCTTATCAGGTACGGGATATTTTAGACTTGATGGAGATGGATTCCGGTATCAGGATCTGTGCGATGCGCGTGGATGGCGGAATCACGGCAAATGAATTTCTGATGCAGTTTCAGGCAGATATTCTGGGGATTCCGGTGGATGTCCCGGAGATCGCCGAGACAACGGCATTGGGAGTCGCCTACATGGCGGCATATGGATCCGGACTATTTAAGGATCTTGACGAGATTGAGGCGAACTGGAAGCTCAAAAAACGCTATTATCCGAAGATGAGCGAGAAAGAGCGGGAAAAGAAGATGCGGATGTGGCATCGGGCAGTCGCCAGAGCGAAGGAATGGGTCGAAGAAGAAGAAATCGACGGACCGGAACTGACAGGAGAATTTGATTAAAAGTGAAGGAGAGGGACTATGAAAACAGATGTGGTAATTATTGGTGCAGGTGCAGTCGGATGTGCGATCGCCCGCGAATTATCGAGATATGAGATGGATGTAACCGTAATAGATAAAAATGAGGATGTCGGCGGAGACGCGTCAAAGTCCAACAGCGCCATCATCCACACAGGATACGACGCATCACCGGGAACACTGGAATCCCAGCTTGTCGTAGCGGCAAACCCGATGTACGACCAGCTCACAAAGGATCTGGATATTCCGTTTAAGAGAGTCGGTGCGATTCTTCCTGCGATCACCGAGGAACAGTATGAAAAGCTTCCGGAGATTAAGCACAAAGCCTTCATGAACCGTGTTTACGATGTTCAGTATAAGACAGCGGAAGAACTTCTCGAGATGGAGCCAAACTTAAATCCGGAAGTCAAAGGTGGACTTTATATCCCACGTGAGAGCATCATCGATCCGTTTATCCTTGTTCAGGCACTTGCGGAGAACGCGAATGCGAACGGCGTCCACTTCCTGTTAAACACAAAGGTAACAGATATCAAGGTCAAAGACGGAGCTGTCAGTGAGGTCGTAACCACAGGCGAGACTATTGAGACAAAATATGTCATCAACGCAGCTGCTCTCTACTGTGACGAGATCGCTGCAATGGTAGGAAAGGCAGATTATAAGGTTGTTGCGAGAAGAGGTCAGTTTTATATCCTTGATAAGAATACAAGCTGCAAGGTAAACGAGATCGTACTTCCGATCCCGACAAAGATAACAAAAGGTAAACTGATGTGCCCGACGATCCACGGAAATATGCTTGTGGGGCCAACCGCCGAGGATCTTGACAACAAGACGGATAAATCTGTTACAAAAGAAGGTCTCGACAGCATCTTAAAGGATGTAAAGAATCTGATCCCGAACGTCAATGTCCGCGACAGTATTACCCAGTACAGCGGTCTGCGCCCGAACAGAAATCCGGAAGGACTTCATGTGGATACATACGATGACTTAAAGGGCTATATCAACCTGTCCGGTGTCCGCTCCACAGGTCTTACACTTTCCGTAGCGATGGGTGTTTATATCGCGGATGTTATGAGAGAAATCGGTGCTCCGATGGTATTTAAGGAGAACTTTATCTCCACAAGAAAAGGAATCGTCCGTTTCCATGAGTTGAGCCGCGAGGAACAGGATGAGATCGTAAAAGAAAATCCGGCATACGGAAGAGTTATCTGCCGCTGCGAGACGATCACAGAGGGTGAGATTCTGGATGCGATCCACAGACCGCTCGGTGCGAGAAGCGTGGACGCTGTAAAACGCCGTGTAAGAGCGGGAATGGGACGCTGTCAGGGTGGTTTCTGCGGACCGAAGGTCATCGAGATTTTAGCAAGAGAACTGGGTATTCCGGTTGAAGAAGTTAATAAAAACAATGCGGGTTCCTATATGGTTGCCGGGAAAACGAGATAGGGGAGGATGCTATGTACGAGATTCAGACTGATGTGGTAATTGTAGGAGGAGGTCCGGCAGGCTTATCTGCCGCTGTGGCAGCAAAAAAAGAAGGGGCGGAGAAAGTTCTGATCATCGAGAGAGATGAGAAACTCGGTGGAATCTTACAGCAGTGTATCCATCCGGGATTCGGACTTACCTATTTTCATAAAGAACTGACAGGCCCGGAGTATGCGGGACATTTCAAAGAGGAGGCGCTGGCACTTGGCGCGGAAGTCCTGTTGAACTCCATGGTATTGGAAGTAATTCCGGAAGAAAGCGCGGTAATCTGCGTAAACTCTGAATACGGAATGACAAAGGTAAAAGCCGGAAGCATCGTTCTTGCGATGGGATGCCGTGAGAGAACACGTGCGGGCATCATGATCCCGGGAACAAGACCGGCAGGCGTTTACACAGCAGGTGCTGCACAGCGTCTTGTTAACCGCCAGAACGCTGTAGTTGGAAAGAATATCGTGATCCTCGGTTCCGGTGATATCGGAATGATCATGGCGAGAAGAATGACCTTAGAGGGAGCGCACGTTATTGCTGTTGTAGAACTGATGGATTTCCTTGCAGGACTCACAAGAAACAAAGTCCAGTGCCTTGATGATTTTGGAATTCCGTTAAAGCTTTCCCACACCGTCACAAGGATCGTCGGAAACGAAAGAGTGGAAGGTGTTTATGTTGCGCAGGTCGATAAGAATAAGAAGCCGATTCCAGAGACAGAGGAATTTATTCCGTGTGATACTCTGTTATTATCTGTCGGATTGATTCCGGAGAATGAGTTGAGCCGCGGTGCTGATGTAAAGATTTCCGGAATCACAAACGGACCGGAAGTAAACCAGTACATGCAGACTTCCTATGACAATGTGTTTGCGTGTGGAAACGTTGTTCATGTAAATGACCTTGTTGATAACGTAACCGTTGAGAGCATGAATGCGGGAACATCCGCAGCGCGCTATGCGATGAAGAAGCTTCCGGAAGCAACACGTGAGGTTCCGTCTGTGACCGGTGAAAATGTCCGCTATCTCTGCCCGCAGAGAGTAAAGATCGGGGAGGAGAACGAGACCGTCCGCCTGTTCTTCCGTGTTCTTCATCCGGAATTAGATGTTGTGATCCGTGTAAAGAGCGGAGACAAGGTACTCTCTGAAAAGAAAGCAAAACGTGTAAACCCCGGTGAAATGTGCCATGTGGAAGTAAAGACGGCAGATATTACGGGAGACAACGTAACGGTAGAAGTAGTGAAATAGGAAGGATGGAGACAAGATGGAGAAAGAGATTATCTGTACGGTCTGCCCGATGGGATGCCATATCACTGTGACAGGAGAGGGCGACCGGGTAGATTCTATCACTGGATATACATGCAAACGAGGCGAGGAATACGGAAAGCAGGAATTTGCCCATCCGGTAAGACTCCTCACAAGTACCGTAAAGTTAGAGGGCGCAGCTCAGCCGCTTCTTCCGGTCCGTTCTGAAAAGCCGGTTCCGAAGGAGTTGCTCGCGGATTGCATGAAAGTATTAAAAGCGGTGGATGTAAAAGCGCCGGTGAAGAGATATGATGTGATCGTTGAGAATATCTGCGGCTGCGGTGTAAATATCGTGGCATCCGACAGTGTCGGCTGATGAAAATTTTATAAAGGAAAAGTGAGACGGCTGTACCGGAGAACAGGGAAAGTTCTCCGGGCAGCCGTTTTTGTAACAGGAAATTCCAAGGCACATTTTTATTTAGAATTGCCCAAGCCATACTTTAAAGTATTTCCGCGTCACCGAAAACGGCACGGGACCAAGATCGAGAAGAAACTTATGGAATTCCTTCGCGGAGAACCGGTTTCCCAGCGTTTTTTCTGCTTCCTCCCGCATCTCCAGAATCTCCACATACCCGCCGGCATACTCCGGATAATTTGCCGGATTGTCGATCATGGTCTGCCAGAGTTCCTCCACAAGTGCGTCATCCGCGTCAAAGCAGGTGCGGACAAAGGCGGCAGCCCGGTCTTTTGACCAGCCGTCATAATTGATCCCGATATCTAAAAGTGAGTGAAAACAGAGAGAAAAGGACCGCATGGCGGCCTGATAAGCGCTGCTTTCTTCAGAAAGACCGTTATCATAGAAGTAGGACAACTGTTCCACATAAGTTGCCCATCCCTCGTTTGCCCCGGAACAGGTGAGCAGGGCTGCCAGAGGATTTCTCGTATGTTCCCGGAAGTAAACAGTCTGATAGAGATGGCCCGGAAATCCTTCATGGGCAAGCGTGGGATACAGTTCGTCATCTGCACCGGTGCTGCCGTTGTTGATATAGATCACATTTTGGGTGGGATCGTCAAGGGGTGCAGTAAGATAAAACGCCGGACTTAACGTGGATTCCAGCTGCGCGGGAACGTACCGGATCTCATATTTTTTTGAGGCTTCGGAAAGAGCCGGGAAGTCTCCGGACATCTGTGCCTGCAGATCAGCCAGGATCGCAGGTGGATCTGTAAGGCGAAAAGAAAGATCAGGATCTGCTTTTTTCGAGAGCGAAGAAATCGTTTCCAGATCTTTCTGCATCCGGTCAGACAGAGCTGCCTTTAATTCTTCTATATTATAGGAAAGCCCGGGACCGGATCGCAGAAGATATTCATAATACCGTCTGCCATTCCGGAATCCGCAGAGCCCACCTTCATTGATACCGCGTCCCTTTAAGCCGGAAAGCCCGTCGATCAGATGGCGGTAAGCGGGAAGAAACGAGTTCTTTATGACCTCAAGATGGCGGGAGCGGAAATCATTTTTCTGCTGTTCCGACAGGGAAATATCTGTGGAAAGAGAATTTAACCGTGCCTCAAAGGTTTCCGTGAGAAAATTGTTCACCGGATCTATGAGATAACTCTGACAGGATTCCAGGATCCGTTCGATCGAGGCATCAGATGGTCCGAGCCCGGCAGCCGCCTTCTGCTCTTCAAAGAAGAGGATATCCCCATAATAGGAATCAAGCTGGGAAAGCAGAGCAAGATAATCCTCCACATCCTGAAGCGAGTGAAAGGAATACTCCGCCAGCAGGATCGGAAGCTGTGCCTGAATCCCGATGGTGGGAGCGAGAGGCTGATCATAAAGTTCTAAACCTTCCGCCATCAGACCGGTCTCGATTCTCTCGGAAAGGGCGTCATAGAGGATCTGCTGGTCATCGGACAGCATATGGGGATCAAACTCGGAGAGCTTTTCTTTCAGGTCATGAATTTCATGATTGCTTTTTATGAGCTCCGACAGACGGTATGTACCGAGAGCAGCATCCTCAGCATCAATTCCATAATTTTCCGGGTGCAGAAGCGTATAGTGAAGATCCAGAGTGTTGGAAGATGCCATCTCCTTCCGAAACAGTTCCGTGCAGAAGG
>CAKRNI010000071.1 GCA_934370915.1 uncultured Lachnospiraceae bacterium | reverse complement strand
GTCTGTGAGGCAGATCTGGACGAGGACGAAATGTCGGCGTTCTTGCGCGGAAGTGATTTTTCCTGCGGATTCTATCAGTTGGATGACGAGTACGCTGTCGTGAGAAAGCAGATGTAGAAAAAAGATCAAGTAAGTCTGCGCATTTTGCGCTGATAATAAAAAAGTAAATTGAAAAGCAGTAACTGCTCCATATTGCCGCAGTTACAAAAAACAATTTTTCAGAAACCCATCGATAAATTTTTAAGGAGAAAACCATGAAAGAACTGGAAAAGACCTACAATCCGGCGGACATTGAGGACCGTCTGTACCAGAAATGGCTGGACAACAAATATTTCCACGCTGACGCGGAGAGAGGAAGACGCGAGGGCAAGAAGCCATTCACGATCGTAATGCCGCCGCCAAATATCACAGGACAGCTCCATATGGGACATGCCCTCGACAATACGATGCAGGATATCCTGATCCGTTACAAGAGAATGCAGGGCTATGAGGCGCTCTGGCAGCCGGGAACGGACCATGCGGCGATCGCTACCGAGGTCAAGGTCATCGACAAGTTAAAGAAAGAGGGCATCAACAAGAATGACCTCGGACGTGAGGGCTTCTTAAAAGAGGCCTGGAAATGGAA
This sequence comes from uncultured Lachnospiraceae bacterium, assembly GCA_934370915.1. Classification (GTDB taxonomy): domain Bacteria; phylum Bacillota; class Clostridia; order Lachnospirales; family Lachnospiraceae; genus Pilosibacter. Next base: position 10,807 of record CAKRNI010000071.1, on the reverse strand, counting down.
AGATGAGTACGGCACAAGGATCATCAAACAGCTCCACAAGCTCGGCTCCTCCGCTGACTGGGACAGAGAGCGTTTCACCATGGACGCAGGCTGTTCTGAGGCTGTTTTAGAGGTATTCACACGCCTTTATGAAAAAGGATATATCTACAAGGGATCCAGAATCATCAACTGGTGTCCGGTCTGCAAGACATCCATCTCCGATGCTGAGGTAGAGCACAAGGAGCAGGACGGCTTCTTCTGGCACATCAACTACCCGATCGTGGGCGAAGAGGGAAGATTCGTCGAGATCGCCACAACGAGACCGGAGACACTGCTCGGCGATACTGCCGTTGCTGTAAACCCGGAGGACGAGCGCTACAAAGACATCATCGGAAAGATGTTAAAGCTTCCGCTCACAGACCGTGAGATCCCGGTGATCGCCGACGAGTATGTAGACAAGGAATTCGGAACCGGCTGCGTAAAGATCACACCGGCCCACGACCCGAACGACTTCGAGGTCGGAAAACGCCACAACCTGGAAGAGATCTGCATCATGAACGATGACGCGACCATCAATGTTCCGGGCAAGTACTTCGGCATGGACCGCTATGAGGCGAGAAAAGCCATGGTCGAGGACTTAAAGGAAATGGGACTTCTCGTAAAAATCGTTCCGCACAGCCACAACGTTGGTACCCACGACCGCTGCGGCACAACCGTAGAGCCGATGGTAAAACCGCAGTGGTTCGTAAAGATGGACGAGATGGCAAAACCGGCCATCGAGGCTTTAAAGAGCGGCAAATTAAGATTCGTTCCGGAGAGCTTCGGCAAGACATATCTCCACTGGCTTGAGGGAATCCGTGACTGGTGTATCTCCAGACAGCTCTGGTGGGGTCACAGGATCCCGGCTTACTACTGTGAAGAGTGCGGCGAGATGACGGTTGCGAAGATGATGCCGGAAAAGTGTCCGAAGTGCGGCTGCACACATTTAAAGCAGGATGAGGATACTCTTGATACCTGGTTCTCCTCCGCGTTATGGCCGTTCTCCACACTGGGCTGGCCGAAGGATACGGATGAGATGAAGTACTTCTATCCGACCGACGTTCTCGTTACCGGATACGATATCATCTTCTTCTGGGTCATTCGTATGGTATTCTCAGGACTTGAGCAGACAGGCGAGTGCCCGTTCAACACTGTCCTGATCCATGGTCTTGTCCGCGATTCTCAGGGACGCAAGATGAGTAAGTCCTTAGGAAACGGTATCGATCCTCTGGAGGTAATCGATAAGTACGGCGCGGATGCTCTCCGTATGACACTTATGACAGGAAACGCACCGGGCAACGACATGCGTTTCTACTGGGAGAGAGTAGAGGCCAGCAGAAACTTCGCAAACAAGGTATGGAACGCGAGCCGTTTCATCATGATGAATATCGAGAAAGCGCCGGCAGGCGAGGCAAAGCTTACAGACCTCACGGCAGCAGATAAATGGATCCTCTCCAAGGTCAATGACCTTGCGAAGGAAGTAACGGAAAACATGGACAAGTACGAGCTCGGAATCGCTCTCCAGAAGGTCTACGACTTCGTATGGGAGGAATTCTGTGACTGGTACATCGAGATGGTAAAACCGCGTCTCTGGAACGATGAGGACCGGACGAAGGCGGCTGCGATCTGGACCTTAAAGACGGTTCTGATCAATTCCTTAAAGCTCTTACATCCGTTCATGCCGTTTATCACAGAAGAGATCTTCTGCAATTTACAGGACGAGGAGCCGTCCATCATGATCTCCTCCTGGCCGGTATATAAGGATGAGTGGAACTTCGCAGCAGACGAGCATGCGGTTGAGGTCATCAAAGAGGCTGTCCGCGCGATCCGTAACGTGCGCACATCCATGAACGTTCCGCCGAGCAGAAAGGCAAAAGTATTTGTTGTGACTGAGGATGCTGATCTCACGGATATCTTCGAGAACAGCCGTGTATTCTTCAGTACCCTTGCTTCCGCCAGCGAGGTAGTGATCCAGAAGGATAAGACAGGAATTGGCGAGGACGCTGTATCCGCAGTGATCCCGAAGGCAGCGATCTATATGCCGTTCGCAGAGCTTGTCGACATCGAGAAGGAGACCGAGCGCTTAAAGAAGGAAGAGGAGCGCCTCACAAAAGAGCTTGCCCGCGTAAACGGAATGCTTGCGAATGAGAAGTTTGTAAGCAAGGCACCGCAGGCGAAGATCGATGAGGAGAAGGCAAAACTCCAGAAGTACACCGAGATGATGGAGCAGGTGAAGACTCGTCTGGCTCAGCTTGGTAAGTAATTGATGAAAATATGACCATGGCATGGAAGTGCTGAATGGTTTCAGCAGGAAAGGGCAGCGGGTGAACATGACCTGCTGTCAGGGCAGCCGCAGGTTTTATGGCCTGTGGCTGTTCATTTTATGGGAGGAGCAGACTGCTGCCGCCACTGTATCATACAGCATTTTTTCGTTCACAAAATACCGTGGGATACAGTAATCCTGTCGAATCTTTCCGACATGTTCTGGTTGCAAAAAATACCATAAACAGGTATCATAAGTGAAAGAAACGCTGCCGTTTACGGCAGATATTTTCTGTACCGGGAATACCGCCAGACAGCGTTCCGATTGCAGGTTACAACAGGAGGCGATTTCTTGGAGTACATAACGATGCAGGAAGCCTGGGATCAGATCGAAGCGATCCCGGGATATGCGAGAAAAAAGAGCAGTCTTTTAAAAGTACGGGAATTCCTTGGTCTTCTGGGAGAACCGGACCGGGAATTTCAGGTGATCCATGTGGCGGGAACCAACGGAAAAGGTTCCGTCTGCGCGTTTCTGACATCCATGATCCGGGAAGCAAAAATTCCCTGCGGGACATTCGTGTCCCCCCATCTTGTGGATATCCGGGAGCGGTTCCTTATAAACGGGGAGATAGTCCCGGAGCCGGATTTTATCAGGGCATTTCTGGAGGTACAGCATGCCTGCGGGATATGGGAAAAGAGAGGAGAGCCCCATCCCACCTATTTTGAATTTTTATTTTACATGGGACTCTGCATATTCCGGAACGCGGGCGTGAGGGTGCTCGTGTTAGAGACAGGAATGGGCGGAACTTACGATGTGACGAATGTAGTGGAAGATCCGCTTGTCTCTGTCATCACGTCCATCAGCATCGATCACACGGCGTTTCTGGGGGCAACGATCCCGGAGATCGCGGCACATAAGGCGGGGATCATAAAGTCCCGGCGTCCTGTGGTGTATGATGACAGTTCACCGGAAGCAGCGGCGGTGATCTTTGCGAAAGCAAAGGAAATGAAATCTGAAGGATTTCCCGTGACTCCGGATGAAGTCCGTCGCGGGATTCGAACCCGTCTCGAAAAATCTCCGGATCCGGTGGATCCGGGCGCGGCGGGATACCAGAAAATGAACTTTTTCTATCGTGGTGAAGAGATTCTGTTTGAGATCCCATTTGCGGCTCCTTATCAGCTCATGAACGCGGCACTGGCGATCCGGGCACTGGAGGTTTCCGGGCTTCCAGTGACGCCTGGACAGGCGGCAGCGGGGATAAAGAAGGCAAAATGGCCTGCAAGAATGGAGGAGATCAGCTCCGGTGTCTATCTTGACGGGGCCCACAATGAGGACGGGATCCGGGCGTTTCTCGATGCGGCCTGCAGATTAAAGGAACTTCGGAAGCCGGATCATGTGCGGATACTGTTTGCGGTCTCTGCGGACAAGGATCATCAGCGGATGCTGAGTGAGATTGCAGAGCGGCTGAAACCGGATCTGTGGATATTATCGAAAATGGAGTCACACCGGACCCTCTCCGTGGAGGATTTGGAAGCGGCGGCAGAAAAGCTGCGGGCGGAATATGGAGAAGAGACGGAGTACCGGGTGAGCCGGGATGTGAAACATGCCGTGAAGGAATTGCTTGACCTGCATGGGGAACGGGATCTTTCGCTTATCGCGGGGTCACTGTATCTTGCAGGGGAAGTAAAGGAACAGATCAGCCAAAGCGCAATTTAACCGGACCGTTCCGGTATGCCGTTGCCGAGGCATCAGAGGAGGAGAAAAATGATCAACTTTGAGGAAGAGATCGAGCGCTTCAAGCCGAGTCTTGAGGTGGAGGCGGTCAGTGACGCCATCGTAAAGAGCGACCTCACAGATATGGCAGATATTATGATGGACATCATGAAGGATATCAAAAAGGAAAAGTAATATATGGATGAGATGCAGAAGATCCAGTACGCGGCCAACAGCTACTACAACCGCGGTCTGGAAATGGCAAAGGAGAGAAACCTTTCCGGGGCGGCGAGATTCTTAAAACGCGCCCTGCAGTTTAATAAATACCACACAGATGCCAGAAACCTTCTCGGACTGATCTTTTACGAGATGGGTGAGACATCAGATGCGCTGATCCAGTGGGTCATCAGCATCAATCTTCAGCCGGATGGAAACCGGGCGGACTACTACCTTGATGAGGTCCAGAGAAAGCCGGGACAGCTTGAGATCGCAAGCCAGATGGTAAAGAAGTTCAATCAGGCATTATTCTATGCCCAGAATGACAGCGACGATCTGGCAGTCCTGCAGCTTAAGAGGATCGTCGACGAGAAGCCGAATTTCGTGAAAGCGCATCTGCTTCTGGCGCTTCTCTACATGGAGCACGGGGACTACACGAAAGCCGGAAAATCCCTGTTCAAGGTACTTCAGATCGACAATAATAACGAGAAAGCCACCCGATACATGGAGTATGTGAAGAGCCGGACCGGCAAGGCGGAGGTCGAGAAGCGGAAGATGAAGAACGCATTCTCCCACCGGGAAATGCAGGATGACGATGTGATCCTGCCGCCGACCTATAAGGAGAATACAGGCTGGCAGTCGATCATCAATATCGGGATCGGTTTGGTTCTGGGTGCGGTCATGGTCGTGTTCCTCATCATGCCGGCGAGGGAGAGGACGTTAAACTATGAACATAATCAGGAGATGCAATCCTACACGGATAAGTTAAATCTCGCGAACCAGGAGACGGACAAGTTGAAACTTCAGGTTGAGGATTACCAGAAGCAGAAGGAGGACGCGGAAGGCCAGTTAAATGACTTAAAAGGCGATTCCGGAAGCACGGTGAACCAGTACGCAGCGCTCGCAAAGATCCTGGACGCGTACCGCAAAGGGGATATGAACACGGCGGTTCTGACTTATGTGGATATGGATCAGTCGAAGATCACGGATGACGGCTCTGTGGCGATCTTAAATGAGATCAAGGCAGACATGGATGCCAACGCCCCGGCGGTCCTTATGGCGGCAGCAGTCCAGTCAAACTCTGTCGGGGATTACGACACAGCGCTCCGCTATTATGAGAAATACATGGAATTCAACGACAAGAACCCAGAAGTCATCTACAACATGGGAATGGTGTACAAGGCAAAGGGCGACACCGACAACGCAAACCAGATGTTCGGACAGGTCATCATGAACTTTGCGGATTCGGAGTTTGCGGAGAAGGCGAAGGCGGAAAGAGGATATTAGGAAGTATTTTAGAAGAGACTTTACAGAAGAAAACACTGTGAGGTCTCTTTTTTGTGTAGCAGGAAATCACAGGATGGGACGGGTTTATGCTTTAAAATTTTGAAGTGGGAGGAAAATTTTATGGAAGATTCATTTGTATATGAGGCGAAGGGGCCGACGCTCATCATTCATCTGCCGAAGGAATTCGACCATCACAATTGCCGGAATCTGAGGTATGAGACGGACCTTCTGATGGCGGAAAATTATGTTTCCAGAATCATTTTTGACTTTACGAGGACCAGATTTATGGACAGCTCCGGGATCGGAGTCCTTTTAAACCGCTATAAGCAGTTGAAGACCGGCCATACCGGTTTTTACGGCGCCTGCCCGCAGGTGATGCGGGTCCTGAAGGTCGCCGGGATCCTTGGGCTGATGTGCCGGTATGAGTCAAAGGAAGAAGCAATTTACAGCAGGGAGGTATAGCAGGGATGGAAGAGACAGTACAGAAAACGCAGGGTGCAGCAAAAGTGCGGGGGATAGAGGAAACGCAGAGAGTACAGAAGCTGCAGAAAGATCAAGAGGTGGAAAGCGGGGCGGTGCCGGAGTGTGAGACCATGGAACTCATTCTGGAGAGCCGGTCGGAGAACGAGGAGTTCGCGAGAGTCGTGGCGGCTGTGTTCGCAAGCCGTCTGGATCCGACGCTGGAGGAACTTGACGATATCAGAACCGCCGTCTCAGAGGCGGTGACGAACGCAGTGATCCACGGATATAAGGGAAATGCGGGAAAGATCCGGCTTTCGGCATCGGTTTGGGAGAAAGAGCGGCTGTTTTCTGTGACGGTCCGCGATGAGGGTGTCGGAATCCGGGATGTCGAGCAGGCGATGGAACCCATGTTTACCACATGTCCGGAGGACGGGAGATCCGGTATGGGATTCTCCTTCATGGAGGCGTTTATGGACCGGGTGGAGGTGGTCTCCGCCCCCGGAAAAGGGACCTCCGTCACCATGAAAAAGAAGATCGGCAGGTGACGGGATGGCGGACACTGCGGAACTTTTACGACGTTCACACGCAGGGGATAAAGAGGCGAGAGACCTCCTCGTACTGGAAAATACGGGACTTGTCTGGAGTATCGTGAAACGGTTCATCGGCAGGGGACCGGAGCCGGAGGACTTATTCCAGATCGGAAGCATTGGACTTATGAAAGCCATCGACCATTTCGACACGGCGTTTGGCGTGCAGTTTTCCACTTATGCGGTTCCGATGATCACCGGGGAGATCAGACGGTTTCTCAGGGATGACGGGATGATCAAGGTGAGCCGCCCGCTAAAGGAGCTTGCCGGAAAAGTCGGGGCGGCGAGAGAAAAACTGGAGGCGGATCTCGGGCGGGAGCCGACGGTGGAGGAGATCGCGAGGTCTGTCGGAGCCAGCCGTGAGGAGGTGGCGGCCTCCATGGAAGCGGGGGCGAGGGTCGGATCCATCTATGAACCCTTTGATGCCGGGGATGAGTCCGGCGGGTGTCTGGCGGATAAGCTTGCTGAAAAAAATTCTGAGAACGAGAAGGTGCTGGACCGGATCGTATTGGAGGAGCTTTTGGCTGGTCTCGGGGAAAAGGAGCAGCAGATCATAAGCATGCGGTATTTCGAAAACCTGACCCAGACTATGATCGCCGGACGGCTTGGAATTTCACAGGTACAGGTGTCGCGGCTGGAGAAAAAAATTTTGAGGGAGATGAGGGAGAGACTGACTTCGTGAAAAAGGTTGAAAAATGATACTGTGCGGGTTTATGTATAATGTTTGACCATTCGGAACATCCTAATCGCAAAGCACCATATGATGTTTCAAATTCCGGGACTGATATAATGTCCGGAATTCAGCTGTGAGTACGCAGAGGCAGCTTTTTGAAAACAACTGTGGGAAATTCCCTTGATTGAGGCGGAAATTGATGCGGTAAAACAGGATGAGAAGGTGGATGAATATGAAACCATTGAAAGACTATGTGGAGATCATTTTTGCGGTGTTGGCGTTAGCGGCACTGGTGTTTGTGTTCTGGTATTTCCTCGTGGCGGTTCCGGCAAAGAACGCGGAGCAGTCCGGGACGTTCGTGATGGCGCCGGGGACGGAGCGGGAAGTCCGCCAGGGCGCCGTCACGGGCATTTTAAAGACCATTGAGGACATGGACAGAAAGCCGTGGAGCGCATGAGCAGCACGACGATCTACTTAAAGCTTCCCCAGATAAAGGAAGTTTATGAGCCGGAAGTATCCCTCGGGATGATCGCCGATGTCCACAGCAGTGACAGGGCTGCGGAGGCCAGAGCGAAAGCCGTAAAGGTCACATCTTTTTTTGGAAAAGGAAAAGAGGCGGCATTCGTCGGAAACGTGATGGATCTCGTGAAAAAGATCGAGGAGACCGGTAAGGATATTCATGTGGACAACCTCGGGGAATCAGACTTTGTGGTCACATACCGGGCGAGGAGAAAGAAAAGCCGTCTATGGGAGTGGCTGAAGACCGCGATGGTGTCCGCTGTGGCATTTTTCGGTGCGGCGTTTGCCATCATGACGTTCAACAATGATGCAAATGTGACAGATGTGTTTGCAAAGCTCTACGAGATGATCATCGGTACCCGGGCAGATGGTCCCACGGTTCTGGAGGCATCCTATTCCGTGGGACTCGCGCTGGGAATCCTGCTGTTCTTTAACCATTTTGCGTCATGGAAGATCACGGTAGATCCGACGCCCATCGAGGTGGAGATGCGTCTCTATGAGGAAAACTTAAATAAAACGCTCATCAAAAACGGCGGGAGAAAGGAGTCTGGGGTCGATGTATCTTAAACTGTGGCTCCTGACCTTCGCGGGACTGGGAGCCGGGGTGGTGATCGCCGCCGGGATTTTTGCCTTTCTCGCCATTATTGGTGTATTTCCGCGGCTGATCGGCGTGACCCACACGGCGGAGCATGTGAAGCTCTATGAGACACTCCTGATCCTCGGGGGGACGTGGGGGAATCTGGCAGACCTCTACGGTGTGGCGTTCCCATTTCCGGGAAACATGGTGCTCGTGGTGTGCGGGATATCAATAGGGATCTTTGTAGGCTGTCTTGTGATGGCACTGGCGGAGACGCTGAAGGCACTGCCGGTTTTAAACCGGCGGATCCGGCTGGCAGTGGGGCTGCAGTATGTGATACTGGCGGTAGCAGCAGGAAAAGCATTTGGGGCGGCTGTCTATTTTCTGCGAGGGTTCGGATGATTGAAAAAATACATGGAGGAAATGATGGAAATCGATAAGAAAGAATACGGAAAATATGTGAAACAGGTGACACCGGTCCACAATACAGGGAGAAATCTCTGGCGGGCTTTTCTCGTTGGTGGGCTGATCTGTATGCTGGGGCAGGTATTTACATCTGTCTATATGTCTTTTGGGGTCGGAAAGGAGAGTGCGGCGGCCTGGACCACGCTGAGCCTCATCGGTTTAAGCGTCATCCTGACCGGGCTTCATCAGTACCGGAAGATCGTGGAATTCGGCGGTGCGGGGGCGCTGGTGCCGATCACAGGTTTCGCAAATTCCGTGGTATCCCCGGCGATCGAATACAAGGCGGAAGGCCATGTCTTCGGGATCGGCTGCAAGATCTTTACGATCGCGGGGCCTGTGATCCTCTATGGGATCTTTGCAAGCTGGGTGTTGGGGATGGTGAAATATTTCTGGAGGCTTTAGAGAGATCCGGAGGATTATGCTGCTTCTCAAAAACTATTGACTTTCAATCTTGAATAGGATATTGTAAGTATATCAAGTGAAAGTCTTACATATAATACTGCTGATTTTGCTCCGGTGTCCTACAGGCCCGGGGTTTTTTTGTAAAAGAGTATTATGCTGAATTTGCCAAAAGTGTTAAGCAAAGGCAGGGACAAGACCGGAATACGAGGAAAAAACGATTGATCAGGCGGTAAAAAAGTGAAATCAGTATCGATTTATACGCTTACAAGAAATCAGAATATCTCCTGCGTCCAGAAGCTGGAACGGCAGATGTCGGGACGCAGGTATTTTTTAAAGGTTCGGGAGTGGGAACTTGACAGCATGAAAGCCTTTGTAAAGGAGCTGGAAGCGCATATGGACAAGGTGTATGCGCTGCAGTTCTTTTACTCGTTTCAGATCCCAAGATTGGGGAAAGAGTTTGATCTTCTGCAGATCAGGGAGGACCAGATCGTGAATGTGGAGCTGAAAAGCGGTGTAGTCTCCGATGAGGCACTGCGCAAGCAGCTGATACAGAACCGTTATTATCTGGCAGTGCAGGGAAAAACGATCCGGTCGTATACATATATCAGCAGCCAGAACCGGCTTGTCCGGCTGACAAACCATGACAGGATTGTGGATGCAGACTGGATGCAGTTATGCGGAGAGCTGAAAGAGGGCGGAAAAGACTATGAGGGAGACGTGGAAGAACTGTTCCGGGCGGAATTGTATCTGATCTCACCACTTACGGAGCCGGAGAAGTTTTTGAATAAGGAATATTTCCTGACAGCCCAGCAGCGGGACATCGAGCGCCAGATCTTAAAGAGAATCCGGACGGAACGGTCCGGGGCGTACTGGTTTACAGGTCTTCCGGGGACAGGAAAAACATTGCTGCTCTATGATATTGCCATGAAGCTTTCGCGGAGGCAGAAGGTCTGCATGATCCACTGCGGGGAGGGCAGAAAGGACTGGAATCTTCTTCATGAGCGGCTTCGTAGAGTGGAGTATCTGGCAGATTCGGAGATCGGACCGGAGTGCAGTCTGGAAGCGTATGCCGCGATTCTTGTGGATGAGGCGCACCTTTTAAGCTTTGGGACAGGGGAACTGCTTGCAAAGATCAGTTCCGGGTGTCCGGTGATCTTTTCCGGAGACTGTGAGAACGTGATCTCAACGGCTGAGCTGGACCAGAACCAGGATCAACTCCAGAAAGCGATGCCGGGAGTCCAGATGTTCCGGATGACGAACCGGATCAGAACGAATGCGGAATTATCGATATTTATCCAGAACCTGATGCATCTGGTGAGAGGAAAAGGAAAGCGGGTGTACCCTCATGTTTCGGTGGGCTACGCGAATGATGACGGGGAAGCGGAAAAGCTTTTGAAAGGGTATCTCGCGCTGGAATATCGGTATTTTGAGGAAAATGCCGGGTGCAGCGAGGATGTGGAGCGGCTTGTCGTTTTGCTGGATGATCGATATTTTTATGATGAGACGGGATACCTGCGCTCTGCGGACCGCAGTGTGCGAAAGCTGTTCCACCGGCTGAATCAGGCGAAGGAGGAGCTGGCATTTGTGGTGAAAAATAATGAGGCGGTGTACTCGGTGATTTTGGG
>CAKRNI010000070.1 GCA_934370915.1 uncultured Lachnospiraceae bacterium | reverse complement strand
ACAAGCAGAGGAGAGCGTTCCTACGATATCTATTCCAGATTATTAAAAGACCGTATCATTTTCCTCGGAGAGGAAGTAAACGACGTGACAGCAAGCCTTGTTGTTGCACAGCTTCTTTTCCTGGAGTCCGAGGATCCGAATAAGGACATCAATCTTTATATCAATAGTCCGGGCGGTTCCGTAACGGCCGGTATGGCGATCTATGATACGATGAATTATATTAAATGTGACGTGTGCACCACCTGTATCGGCATGGCTGCAAGCATGGGCGCATTCCTTCTCTCCAGCGGCGCGAAGGGCAAACGTTTCGCACTTCCGAATGCGGAGGTCATGATCCATCAGCCGTCCGGCGGAGCTCAGGGACAGGCGACAGAGATCAAGATCGTCGCAGAGCAGATCTTAAAGACAAAAGAGAAGCTCAACAAGATCCTGGCGGCAAACACCGGACAGCCGCTCGACGTGATCGCCCGCGACACAGAGAGAGATAACTACATGACAGCGGAAGAGGCTGCTGCATACGGCCTGATCGACCGCGTGATCTCCGGCCACTAAGATTAAAGACAGGGAGGCGCGAAGGCAGAATCTGGTGCCGGAGCGCTTTGAGACATAAAGAAAGAATGAATTGAGGTGCGAACATGCCAGTAAGACCAGAGGAAAAGATCAGATGTTCCTTCTGCGGAAAGAATCAGGATCAGGTAAGAAAAATGATCGCCGGTTCCAACGGCGTCTATATCTGTGATGAGTGTATCGAACTCTGCAGCGAGATCCTTGAGGAAGAACTCGGAAACGAGGAGGAGGAGAGACCGGATTTCTCCGGTATCAACCTCTTAAAACCGAAGGAGATCAAGGAATTTCTGGACGACTATGTGATCGGACAGGATGAGGCGAAGAAAGTTCTTTCCGTGGCTGTTTACAATCATTATAAGAGAATCACATCGAAGAAGGAAAGTGATGTTGATCTTCAGAAGAGCAACATCCTGATGCTCGGTCCGACCGGCTCCGGCAAGACATATCTTGCGCAGACACTTGCGAAGCTTTTAGGCGTTCCGTTTGCGATCGCAGACGCAACGACGCTGACTGAGGCCGGTTATGTCGGCGAGGACGTGGAGAACATCCTCTTAAAATTGATTCAGGCAGCAGATAATGATGTGAGCCGTGCGGAGTACGGTATCATTTACATCGATGAGATCGATAAGATCACGAAAAAATCCGAGAACGTGTCTATCACCCGGGATGTTTCCGGCGAGGGAGTCCAGCAGGCGCTGTTAAAGATCCTGGAAGGTACTGTTGCAAGCGTTCCGCCTCAGGGCGGCAGAAAGCATCCGCAGCAGGAGCTGATCCAGATCGATACGACGAATATCCTGTTCATCTGCGGAGGTGCTTTCGACGGTCTGGAGCGGATCATCGAGTCCAGACTGGAGACAAGTTCCATCGGCTTCGGAGCAAAGATCGTGGATAAGAAGAATACGGACATCAGCAAGCTGCTGAAGCAGGCGATGCCGCAGGATCTTACGAAATTCGGTCTGATCCCGGAGTTTGTGGGAAGAGTTCCGGTTATGGTATCCCTGGATCTCCTCGATGAGGATGCTCTTGTCCGGATTCTCACAGAGCCGAAGAATGCTCTTGTGAAACAGTATCAGAAGTTATTCGAACTGGATGATGTGAAGCTGGAGTTCACTCCGGATGCCGTTCATGAGATCGCCCATATGGCGGTTGAGAGAAAGACAGGCGCCAGAGGACTCCGCGCGATCATGGAATCCGTCATGATGGATACGATGTACGAGGTCCCGTCAGATTCCAATGTTGGAATCTGCACCGTGACGAAAGAGGCAGTGGACGGAAAGGAAAAGCCGGAAGTCGTTTACCGCGACGTGACGGTGCCGAAAAAAGCACTGGCCGGAAGATCCAGGAAAGAGAGTAGCGGGGAGATCGCTTAACGGACGAGGTTCCCGTATGAGAAAATGAACCTGCAGGACCCGTATCCCGCAGATAAGAGGGGCTGCTGCGCACAGAAATGTCACGGCAGCCTTTTTGTACAACAGAAATTTGCCCGTAACTGCTGACAGGCATCGGAACGAAGCCGGGCAGTTGCGTTCATAGGAGAAATAATGGAAGATAAGAAAAATACGATGCCGGCGGTGGCACTCCGCGGACTCACGATCCTTCCGGGAATGGTACAGCATTTCGATATCAGCCGGGAAAAATCGATCCGCGCCATCGAGACAGCCATGATGGGGAACCAGAAGGTATACCTCGTGACCCAGCGCCATCCGGAGCAGGAAACACCTGCAGTCGCGGATCTGTACCAGATGGGAACGATCTCCCAGATCAAACAGCTCGTGAAAATGCCGGGCGGTATCATCCGCGTGATGGTGGAAGGTGAAAAGAGAGCGGCGCTTCTCACTCTGTTTGAGGAGGAACCGTATCTGGAAGCTGAGGTCGAGGAAGCGCCGATGCAGGAAGAACAGCTTACCGACACTGTGAAGGAAGCCATGAGCCGGATCGTCAAGGAAAAATTAGAGGAATTCGGAAACGCGAATCCGAAGGCCGTGAAAGATTTTATCGGAAGTCTTCTTGTGATCACGGATCTGGAACAGCTTCTGACTCAGACAGCAAATGAATTTCCGTGGGATTTTGCCGTGAAGCAGGAGATGCTGGAGTGCGATTACTGGAGCCATCTGTATGACCGGATCGTGTACTACCTGATGCGGGAACTTGAGATCCTTATGATCAAGAGGGATTATCAGGGAAAAGTGAAGGAGCATATCGATAAGAACCAGAGGGATTATATTTTAAGGGAAGAATTAAAAGTGATCCGTGAGGAACTGGGAGATGACAGCGGGACAGAAGATGCCGACGGATATATGGAACAGCTGGAAAAGCTGAATGCGGACAAGGAAACGAAGGAAAAGATCAAAAAAGAGATCCAGCGTTTCAAGGGTATGCCGGGAGGAAGTCAGGAGGCGAATGTTCTCCGTACCTATATCGAGACGGTGCTTGAGATGCCGTGGAAGAAGGTCTCAAGGGATAATCAGGATATCATTCACGCGAAGGAGATCCTGGAGGAGGATCATTATGGTCTGGAGAAGGTTAAGGACCGTGTACTGGAATTCCTTGCGGTCCGTGCCCTCACAAAGAAAGGCACAAGCCCGATCCTCTGCCTTGTGGGACCGCCCGGAACAGGTAAGACCTCCATTGCGAGATCGGTTGCCCGTGCCCTCGGAAAGAAGTATGTCCGGATCAGTCTTGGCGGCATTCACGATGAGGCGGAGATCCGCGGACACAGAAAGACATACGTGGGAGCAATGCCGGGGCGTATCGCCGATGCGATGCGTCAGGCAGGCGTGGCAAATCCGTTAATGCTTTTAGATGAGATCGACAAGGTCTCTGCCGACTATCGGGGAGATGTCTCCTCAGCACTTTTGGAGGTCCTTGATGGGGAGCAGAATGTGAAGTTCCGCGACCACTATCTGGAGATTCCGCTGGATCTCTCAGGCGTTCTTTTTATCGCGACGGCAAATGATGCGTCGACAATCCCGAGACCTCTCCTTGACCGTATGGAGGTTATCGAGGTATCCAGCTATACAGAGAACGAGAAGTTCCATATCGCAAAGAAATATCTCATTCCGAAGCAGTTGGAGAGAAACGGCCTTACGGAGGAGATGCTTTCCTTCAGCGACAAGGCGTTGGAGAAGATCATCCACAACTACACGAGAGAGGCCGGTGTGAGAAACCTGGAGCGCCGGATCGGTGAGATCTGCAGAAAAGCGGCGAGGGAGTTTCTGGAAAAGAAGAAAAATACTGTGCATATCACAGAGGGAAATCTTCAGAAGTATCTCGGTAAAGAGAGGATCACCTTCGAGAATGCCAATGAGGAGGACGAGGTCGGAATCGTGAGAGGCCTCGCGTGGACAAGCGTCGGCGGCGACACACTCCAGATCGAAGTGAATGTAATGCCAGGCGATGGAAAGCTTCAGATGACAGGACAGATGGGTGATGTCATGAAGGAATCCGCGCAGATCGCGCTGACTTACGTTCGTTCCGTGGCAGACCGGTACGGTGTGGAGAGCAGGTATTTTAAGGAACATGACCTGCATTTACATATCCCGGAGGGTGCCGTGCCGAAAGATGGTCCGTCTGCGGGCATTACGATGGCAACAGCCATGCTCTCCGCGGTGACCGGAAAGAAGGTTCGCGCAAGCGTTGCCATGACCGGTGAGATCACATTGAGAGGCCGGGTACTGCCGATCGGCGGATTAAAGGAAAAGACACTGGCGGCCAGAATGGCACACATGAAGAAAGTTCTCGTGCCGGACAAGAACCGTCCGGATATGGCGGAGATCTCAAAGGAGATCACGAAAGGCATGGAGATCGTGTTCGTAAAGACCATGGATGACGTGGTTCGTGAAGCGTTTGTGTAATATAAGGAGAAATATATGGTAATCAGAAATGTGGAACTTGAGACCGTCTGCGGCGTGACGAGCACGCTGCCGGAGAACACGCTGCCGGAGTTCGCCTTCGCGGGAAAATCAAACGTGGGAAAATCTTCCCTGATTAACGCGCTCATGAACCGGAAAGCACTGGCGAGAACGTCCTCCCAGCCGGGAAAGACCCAGACGATCAACTTTTATAACATCAACGGAGATCTCTACTATGTGGATCTCCCCGGCTACGGTTACGCGAAGGTTCCGCAGTCTGAGAAGGCGAAATGGGGCAAGATGATCGAGAACTATCTCCACAAGTCCCAGATGCTAAAGTGCGTCTTCCTTCTTGTGGATATCCGTCACGAGCCGTCCGCCAACGACAAGACCATGTACGACTGGGTCGTTTACAACGGCTTCCGTCCGGTCATCATCGCCACAAAGCTTGACAAGATCAAGCGCAGCCAGATCCAGAAGCAGGTAAAACTCATCCGCACCGGTCTCGGCATGGAAAAACAGGATATCCTGATCCCGTTCTCCGCCGAGACAAAGCAGGGCAGAGAGGACATCTGGAACCTCATCGACAAGATGGCAGCCGGAGAAGATCTCCTGACCGCTGAGGAGGAGATCCAGGCGGAAAAAGCTGCGGAGTGGGCGGCGAAGAAGGCTGCTAAGGAGGCACAGCAGGACCTTTAAATTTCAGAAGTACTGAAAAACGGCATCTGCCGCAGAATTTTTACTGCGGCAGGTGCCGTTTTCACGTACGTTAAGAAAATTTGCCGGAGGCAGACTTCAAAACGCATATCTTAACCTTTCATCAAGGTCTTCATCACATAAGCGTAGATATCCTGACTCCGCTCCTTCCAGTGGCTGGCCATAGTCTCAGCCTGATCCTTGTCGGGGACGGAGAGGTCGAAGCCGATGAGGACAGATTTGCCTTCCCGGACTTCACAGTGGACGATATAGTCCTGATTTGTGGATTTATAGAAATCGGAGATGACGCCGACCTCGTTTCTGAGACGGAATTTGTTCTCCTTTAAGTAGCTGTCAATATCCTCGATGATCGCCGGGGAGATGTTGTTTCCGAAGAAGGAGAGAGTGTCATCGCCCTCTTTGGTGATCTCATAGCGGGAGGAGTTGTGGGTGGATTCCATCCGGATCAGCCCCGCTTCTTTCAGTTCGTTTAGCGCCTGCTGGAGCGTAAAGTATGTCGTATATTCGTGATCCAGGAAAAAATCCGTGAGCTGGGAGTTTGTCAGGGGAAAATTGACGTGGTCCAGCATGTAGAGGATCATAAGTTTGTAGAGCGTGATCGGATCAGATAACATACACGTAGGCTCCTTTGGCGAAAAATCATTGGTAACGGTGAAAAGCACAGTTACACGGAATGTGGTGATCAGGCGGAACCGGTCTTTTAAACAGAACCCGGGCAAACCCTTATCATCACTGCGAATACATCTATTTTACAGGTTTCCACAGCGGTATTCAAGCCCTTTTTCTTCCATCATATGAAAAAGGTCGAAATTTGTAGTGAATTTGATCAGGAAATGTGCTATGATGATACCACGTAATAAATCAGCAGGTCTGAGCATATGTCTGCGATGACCATAAGAAAGTACAGGCTGGCAGCTGGTTCGTACAATGCGGAATTGGAAGCGTTGGCGGAACCTGCAGCCTTCGTACATAATCGGATTATAAATATAAGGTGAAAAATATATGAGAGAACGGATCATGCGCCTCTCCAGAGGAATCGTGGACGCGGAGATGCCGAAGCTGTTTCTGGATCCTGTGAAGGTCGAGGAGACTCTTGGGAGCGATACGGTTTATAAAAGAGAGCTATACTTAGCAAGTGAGAACAATTTATATATCAAAGGCCTTGCCTACTCAAGCCACAGCCGCGTGAAGATCTTAAAGAACGCCTTCGGGGGCCTGAGAAACCATATTGTCTACGAAGTCGACACCTCCTGGTGCGAGAACGGAGACCTGATCAAGGGAAACTTCACGCTTGTCACAAACAGCGGAGAACTGGAGGTTCCTTTTCTTTTTCGTGTGGAAATGATCGAGTCTGTCCGTGTCCTGTCCACATTAAAATCTATGGATGATTTTGTGGAACTGGCGAAAAAGGATATGGAACTGGCGCTGCGCCTCATGGAGTACCGGGATTTTACGGAAGCGCCGCTTTTTAAGGATCTGCGGATCCGCACGATCTATGAAGGCTTAAGGGGACACGGAAACCGCCAGAATGCCCTGGAGGAATTCTTTCTGGCGACGGGAGTGAAGGAACCCATCGAGCTGACCTTATCCACGGCAAAGAAGGTCTATGACAAGCCGAAGGATATCGTAAATGACAAGGTCGTCCTGCGGAAAAATACCTGGGGCTATCTCTACATGGAGGTCCGCGCTGACGGCGATTTCATCGAGATCCCGAAGAAGGTCATCACTCAGGCGGATTTCGAAGAGGACCGTCTGGATCTGCGGTTCAGGATCCACCCGGAGAGGATGCATAAGGGAAAGAACCTCGGCGCGATCCGCCTTCTTACCGTCCACGGCGACACCGTGATCCGGATCGAGGCTATGGGAGAGGAGCCGGATAGAAAGCGCGCTGAGGGTGAGATCAGCAAAGCGGGTGTCTGCCGGTACATGAAGCTCCGTGAGGCCTACGAGAGCGGTCTCTATGAGAAAAAAGCTGTCCTCGGAAAGATCCAGAATGAGCTGGATGCCATCCGCGGCGCAAACGGCGGCTCTGTGATCCTGTCCCTCCTGCAGGCAGAGACTTATCTGGACGCGGAGAGACCGGATCAGGCGGCTTTATGTCTGGACGATGCGTGGGATACTGTCTCTGCCCTCAGAGACCGGATCGGAACCCTCTACTGCTATTACCAGTACCTGCAGTACCGTCTGGAACCGGACGAGGAGAAGAAGGACGCTGTGGTACGCCTATTCAGGAAAAAGCTGGAGGACGTCAACGGCCGGTTCTACCTGCAGCTTTTACAGTTAAAGATGCTGCCGGAGATGTACGAGGAGGAGGAAGCCCTCGCGGAGAGCTTTAAGATGCAGTTTAAGAACGGCTGCCGCAGCCCGTTCCTCTATATTGAGACGGTGCGTCTCTTCGGGAAGAATCCGGAACTCTTAAAGACAATGGATGCCTTTGAGATCCATGCCCTCTACTACGGAGTCATGAATGGCCTTGTGGGGCAGGAGCTGGCGGAGCGGATCTGCGTGCTGGCACCGGGAGCGAAATTTTTCCACCGCCTGTATTACCGCCTGCTCGCGAAGCTCTATGAGAAGTATCCGGAAAAGGACATGCTGACGGCGGTGTGCTGTCTGTTAATTAAGGGAAATGCCCGCGGAAAAGAGAGCTTTTCCTGGTATGAGAAGGGAATCAATGAGGAGATCAGCCTCACGAGAATCTACGAATATTTCCTCTACGCACTGCCGGAGGATTATGATAAGATGATGCCGCGTCAGGTCCTGCTTTACTTCTCCTATGAGAGCGCCCATCTGGACCAGAAGAGCCGAGCAGCTCTCTATGCCAATGTGGCGGCCTATATTCCGCAGGACGATCCGCTCTATAAAAAGTATGAGCGGGAGATGGAAAAGTTTGCCATGGAGCAGCTTTTTGAGTCCCGGATCAACAGGAGACTGGCGGTGATCTACAAGCATATCATCTACCGCGATATGATCGATAATCAGGTGGCCCGGGTGCTGCCCGGTATCTTAAAGGCAAACCGGATCCAGGTGAAGGATGCGGCGATGAAGTATGTGATCGTTTCCAACGAGATCCTGACCGGTGAGGATGCCTACCCGCTGCAGAATCAGACCGCCTATGTGCCGTTGTTCTTTGAGGACAGTGTGATTATGTTCCAGGATACCTTCGGAAACCGGTACATGGATGTGGAATATACGAAGGAGCCGGTTCTCGATGAAAAGGAACTGGAAGAAAAATGCTTTGAGATGTACCCGGACCACCCGATGTTAAAGATGAAGGCGTGTCTGGAGATCATGGAGAAAAAGGACCTTGAGAAGGAAGATGTGACCGGGATCGAGACTGCTCTGGATACACTTCCGGTGAAGCCGGCCTACCAGCAGAAAATGCTGACGAGGATCATTTCCTACTACCGCGCGGCGCTTTTAGGCGACGATGAAGCCATGGATGCGGAGGGCGGAGCGTACCTCTTAAAGCTTGACAAGAGGACGCTCTCCAGACCGGAACGTGTGGATGTCTGCGAGACACTGATCGTCCAGAATTACATGGTTCAGGCATACGAGATGATAAGGGAGTTCGGCGAGGAGCAGATCCGTGTGAAACGTCTCGCGGCTCTGGTATCCCAGCTGATCTTAGACCGGATGTTCGAGGAGGATGACCTGCTCCTCCACCTTGCGGGGCGTGTATTTTCAGACGGACACGGGGACAGCGTGATCCTGGATTATCTCTGCGAGCATTATAACGGTAGCGGGGAATCCATGTTCAGGATCCTTGCGGAAGCCGTGAAGACCCATGTGGAGACATACGACCTTGAGGAGCGCCTGCTGGCCCAGTGTCTGTTCTCCGGCTGTGAGAAGCATATGGACACGGTATTTGATCTTTACGCGTCGAGAAAAGAGACCAGCGATGTGATTGTGAAGGCGTACTTTACGGTGAAGTGTACGGAATACTTCCTGCGTGACACAGTCCCGGGGGATAAGGTATTCGCTTATCTGGAGGGCGCGATCCACGGTATGGAGCTTCGGAAGGTGCCGGAGATCTATCTTCTGGCGCTGGCGAAATTTTATTCGACTCTGGCACAGATCACTGAGGAGCAGAAGACCCTGCTCTCCCGGATGATGGATATCCTTTCCGCCAGAGGTATGGTATTCGCGTGGTACAAGGATCTTGCGAAATATGTGGATATGCCGGGCGAGGTCATGGATAAGGAGATCATCGAGTACCATGGACGGCCGGACGGAAGGCCGATCTTAAAGATCCGGATCCTTCCGGACGAGGAAGAGTTCCATGAGGAAGAGATGAACATGGTCTATAAAGGGATCTATGTGCGCCAGAAACTCCTGTTTGACGGCGAGATCATGGAGTACGAGATCTGGGAGAATGAGGACGGCAGACTGGTGAAAAAGGCGGAGGGCGAAGTGACCTGCAGCGAACCGGCAACGGGGGACAAGGGAAACCGCTTCACGGCTTTAAATGCCATGAACCTCTATCTCGGAATGAAGGACGACCGGAAATTAAAAGAAAGCATGACAGAATATGTGACGGACAGTCAGATCGCGAAAAAACTGTTCCGTCTGGCATAATGAGGACAAATAAATGGAGAAACTGATCGTTGGCATCGACCTCTGCGATACCTACACCCAGGCGGCTGTTCTGGGCCGTGAGGAGGCGTGGATGCTCCCGACCGTCATCTGCAGAAAAAAATCCGCGGAAGAGTGGTATGTGGGGGAAGATGCATATAAATATACGCTGGTGGGCGAGGGAGTCATTGTTGACAAGCTTTTAAGCCTGGCGGCAAAAGAAGGAACGTCCACCATCGGAGGCGTAAAGTACGGCGGAATGGAACTGCTGCAGAGATTTTTAGGCAGTATCCTCGCCATGGTGCGCGCGGAGTATGGCGGACAGAAGATCGACGAGCTGGTCATCAGCCTGAAAAACATGGAGATGAAGCTTTTGGAGGGACTCACGGCCAGTGTGGAAGCCCTTGGGATCCCGAGAGGAAATGTCCATATCGCAAGCCACACGGAATGCTTCGTCTACTATGTGCTGAACCAGAGAAGAGATGTCTGGGGCGGCCAGGTTGGCATGTTCTCATTATCCGATGAGGACCTGCGCTACTATGAATTGAAGGTCACGAGAGGACCGCGCCAGATGACAGCCATCGCGGAGCATGAGGAGCTGGAAGAGGGCTTCAGCCTCAGCGTTCTCGATACAGGCTCCGGGGCAAAGATGGCAGACAAGATCCTGTGTGCCTGCGGAGAGCGGTTTTTACAGAAAAAGATCTTTTCCTCGATCTTCCTGACGGGAAAAGGTTTCGCGAGAACCGACTGGGCGCCGGAATTTATGAAACAGATCTGTAACCGGAGAAGAGTCTTTGTGGAGACGGCCATCTTCGCGAAGGGAGCTGCCATGAAGGCTGAGGATTACTTAAATGAGAACGGTTCCGGATCCTTTGTATGTCTCTGCGAGGGAAAATTAAAGTCCACGGTCTCCCTGGAGGTTATGAAGCGGGATGCAAAGACGGAGATCAGTCTGGCCTCCGCCGGTGAGAGCTGGTACGAGGCGAGAAGTGTGGTGGAAGTGATCCCGGACGGAGAGAAGGAGATCTGCTTTACGATCACACCGCAGCAGGAGCCAAAGAAAAAAAAGACTGTGAAGATCCCTCTGGAGGGATTTCCGGAGCGCCCGAATAAGACGACGAAGATCCGGGTGGCTGTGGGATTCTTAGATGAGAAGACGATGGCGGTCAAGCTCACGGATCAGGGATTTGGGGAACTGTTCCCGAAGACGGACATGGTGGTCCGTCAGGAGGTGACATTATGAGCCTGATTCTCTGCAGACAGGAGCCGGTAACGGTTCCGCTTTATATCGAGGATCTTGGGATCCATATCTACTCCTCCCAGGAGCTCTGCTATGTGATCTACAACAATCCGCTGCTGGTGCTGGAGGACTTTATTGACAAACGCCTGACTGAGTTTTTAAGAAGCGAGCTCCGGATGCCGTTTCTCGCGGAGCGGGTGGAAAAATGGATGGACAGCCACGGGGCAACGGAGGAGATCCTGTACCTGATCCTCAAGGAATGCAATTACTATACTCCGAAGGAGCAGGCGGCTTACCGACAGACCGTGAATGGATTGAAAAAACTCTCAGAGGAGGAGTACGAGAAGCGCCGCGCAGATTATTTCTATGATCTGGATCTTTTCGGAAAAGCGGTCACGATCTACGAGCAGATCTTAGACGGGGCCGGACGCCATCTCTCCGGGGATTTCCGGGGAAAGGTCTGGAACAATATCGCGGCCTGCTACGCGAA
>CAKRNI010000069.1 GCA_934370915.1 uncultured Lachnospiraceae bacterium | reverse complement strand
GAAATGATCGCGAATGTCCGTCGTCTCTTTATTTCATCATTTAATGAAGCCAAAAAATTTTCCTCCAAATCTATCTTAAAAATCTATATTTTTCCACTTAAATTTTTACCAGTATTTAAGGCTTTCGTCAAGAAGAAAGCCCTAAAATTCGTTATATTTATAGCAATCTATCGCTCGATCCCAAAGATCTCGTCTAAGATCGCCCCTGCAACCTCTTCCTTCGACATAATCGGAAGCTCGGTCTCCTTATTCTCGCGGATCATCGTCACTACATTCGTGTCCGTTCCGAAACCGGCACCGGCAACCTTCAGATTGTTGGCAACGATCATATCGAGGTTCTTCTTCTTTAATTTTGCCCTGGAATTCTCCAGCATATGTTCCGTTTCCATGGAAAATCCGCAAAGAAACTGGCTTTCTTTTTTATGTTCTCCGAGCCATTTTAAGATATCGTCGGTGCGCTCCAGTTCGATCGCCATATCTCCGTCTTTCTTCTTTGTCTTCTCGGTATTCACGAACTTCGGGCGGTAGTCAGCGACAGCCGCGGCCTTGATCACCGCGTCCATCTCATCACTGCGGCCTGTCACGGCCTCAAACATATCTTTGGCGGTAACCACCGGAACAAAATTTACGAACATCGGCGGCTCCACCTCTGCCGGTCCTGAAACAAGAGTCACGTCAGCGCCGCGGAGAGCTGCCGTCTTCGCGATGGCATATCCCATTTTTCCGGTACTGTGGTTTGTAATATAGCGGACCGGGTCGATGGCCTCCCTCGTCGGGCCTGCGGTCACGAGGATCTTCTTTCCTTTTAAGTCTTTCTCGTACTGGACTTCCTTTAAGATATACTGGAGCAGCACCTCCGGCTCCGGCATCTTTCCGGCTCCGGTATCGCCGCAGGCGAGGTATCCGCTTGCCGGACTGATCACTTCCATTCCGTAGTGTTCGCAGATCTTTAAGTTGTCCTGTGTGATCGGATTCTCGAACATTCTCGTATTCATCGCCGGGCTGATGATCTTCTTGCAGGTACAGGCGAGAACCGTGGTCGTCAACATATCGTCCGCAAGACCATGGGCCAGCTTCGCGATCACATTTGCGGAAGCCGGGGCAACGAGGACAACGTCCGCCGCCTTCGCAAGGGAAACATGTTCAACGGAAAACTCAAAGTTCCGGTCAAACGTATCCACCAGGCATTTATTTCCGGTCAGTGTCTCGAAGGTAATCGGGTTGATGAAATTTGTCGCATTCCGGGTCATAAGCACATGGACATCTGCCTTCAGTTTTTTCAGTGCGCTGGCGAGATATGCGATTTTATAGGCGGCGATACTGCCGCTCACGCATAAAAGTACGGTTTTTCCTGCTAACATTTGGAATCCTCCGTTGTAATTTTAGTCAATTTATGGTAAGATAATTCGAACTTTAAAATTATGAGGAACCTGTCTCACACGTTTCTCATATTCACGGTGACGGTTGACAAATCCCGCAAATACGGAACCTTTGATCAACTGCACACGTAAAAACAGTATAACACGTTACTTAGATTTGTGGAAGGAGTTTTCTCAATGATTTTAGCGATCGACATGGGAAACAGTAATATCGTTGTCGGAGGTCTTGACGACAATAAAACATATTTTGAGGAGCGCATCACCACCGATGATCGGAAAACGAGTCTCGAATACGCGATCCTTTTAAAGAATATTCTGGAGATCCATAAAGTAAAGAAAAATGATATCGAAGGTTCCATTATGGCGTCCGTTGTCCCGCCGTTAAACGCGCCGATCTCTTCTGCCGTGAAGAAGATCACCGGAAAGAAACCGCTTCTTGTCGGTTCCGGAATGAAGACGGGCTTAAACATCAAAATGGATAACCCTAAGACCGTCGGCGGTGACCGGATCGTGGCCGCTGTCGCTGCAAATGCCAAATATAAAGGACCGATCATCATCGCGGATATGGGAACCGCGACAACACTTGATGTAGTGGATCACGATGGAAATTATATCGGCGGTGTGATTCTCCCGGGTGTAAAGGTTGCCTTAAACTCCCTCGTTTCCAATACGGCCCAGCTTCCCAGGATCAGCTTCGATGTTCCGAAACGCGCAATCGGAAAGAACACCATCGAATGTATGAGAAACGGTATCATGCTCGGCAATGCCGCAATGCTTGACGGTCTGATCGACCGCATGACCGCAGAGCTCGGCGAACCGGCAACTCTCATCGCTACCGGTGGTATGGCAAGATTTATCACCCCGCTCTGTACGCATAAGATTACATATGATCCGGATCTTCTGCTCCGCGGACTGATGATCCTTTACCGACAGAATACGGAAGGTAAGGACGCGTAAATAAATGATGTTTTGGAATGACCGGATGGAAGAAAATTTCATCCGGCTATTTTTTTGTCTGACAGGAAAGTCCAATGGAACGTCCCTGGCAAACAAAAAGGCATATTCTTTTTATCAGTTTATTCAGAAAATGGAGGTTTATCTTGAAAAAACAGGTTATTTCTCTCGTATCCGGGCGGCAGACAACCGATGCCCTGATCGCCAATCTTACGAGGGATCTTCGTCTCGTCTTCGGCGATACCGTTAAGATCGAGATCATAGCGATCACAGACCTCAAAGCAGAGGAACAGGTCTTAGGAGATGTGATTCTTGCAACATACCCCGGAATTGTCCGGCAGTTGAAAGACCATGTTTCCGATATGAACAAAGTGATCATTATCACACGAACGGTTACAGAAGAGATGATCTACCAGCTATATGATTTTCCGCAAGGAACCAATGTTCTCGTTGTAAATGATACCAGGGAGACAACGGAGGATACCGTCTCCATGCTGTATCAACTCGGCATCCGTCATCTAAATCTTCTTCCCTACTATCCTGGGGAAACTGACCTTTCCGGGATCCACATCGCTGTCACTCCTGGAGAAGCCCACCTCGTTCCTTCCACGATCTCAACGATCGTTGATATTGGAGACCGCCGTCTGGACATGCAGACTTTCCTTGACATTTTTACTTTGTTAAATGTCTCCTCTGACTCTGTCAAGCAGTCCCTGATCCGCTACGCAAACACAACACTGGAGCTTCACGCCGGAGTCAAAACGAGATATATCCGTGATTACAAGCTTGGTGAGTCCTTAAAACAGATCCTGAATCTTCAAAAAACCGGCATCATCGTGACGGACGATCATTTCACCACAAATTTCTGGAACTCCGCGGTGGAGCGGATCGTGACGAACCGCCTGGAAGAAGGGCTTGAACTGAATGGTCTCTTCTCTGAAAGTACAGGGAAACGACTCACCGGCTCCGGCTTCGACAGTGAACTCATGGCGGTCAATCATCAGCAGTATCTTGTCACGCGGACTCCGATCTTTACCATGAAACAGATCACCGGATATTATTATGAGTTTGAATCTGCCATACAGATCCGCAAAACAGGGAATACCTTAAGCCAGAACTGGAAACGCCAGGGATTGTTCGCAAAGTACACTTTCGATGATATCATTCATCAGAGTCCCCTGATGGAGCAGAGCATCGCACTTGCAAAAAAAGCAGCAGCCAGCGATGTCACCATCCTCTTCACCGGGGAAAGCGGTACCGGAAAAGAAATGTTCGCACAGTCGGTCCACAATGCATCAAAGCGCCGCTCAAAACCTTTTGTTGCCGTCAACTGTGCGGCTCTCCCGGAGAACCTTCTGGAAAGTGAGCTGTTCGGATATGAAGAGGGAGCCTTTACCGGTGCCAGACGGGGTGGAAAAGTCGGTCTTTTTGAGCGAGCTGACGGCGGAACGATATTCCTGGATGAGATCGGGGATGTTCCCTATCCGCTTCAAGTCAAGCTTCTCCGTGTTCTCCAGGAGCAGCAGGTCGTCCGTCTTGGCGGCGAAAATGTCATCAATATTGATGTCCGCGTACTCGCCGCAACCAATGCCGATCTGAAGGAACTGATCCGGGAGAAAAAATTCCGTGAAGATCTTTATTACCGTCTGAATGTCGTTCCTGTAAAACTTCCTCCGCTCCGGAAGCGGAAAGAGGATATCCTGCCGCTCTTCTCCTCCATGAGCCGGATCCCTGCTGATGACCTTCCCGAAGATGTCCGGCTCCGCCTTATGACCTGCTCCTGGCCCGGCAATGTGCGCGAGCTCCACAATGCAGCAGAATATTATTCCCTGCTCGGAACCCTGGATTGCCTGGAAGATACGGAACCGGATAAGGAAAAACAGGTCGTTTTGTCCGGAGCTCCGAACCATGCCCATGGCATCCGCGAAGAAATTCTTTCTATCATAAAAGCGCGGGCTGACAACGGCAAAAACACCGGACGAGAAAGTCTTAAGGAAGAGCTCGCCCAGAGGGGCATCGAGATCGGATACACCCGCATGGAAAAAGTCCTGAATTCCATGTGTGCAGAAAAGATCCTGATCCGCAAAAAGGGGCCTGGCGGGATCCAGATCCTCTGACAGAGGGTCTGACTTCCTGCATCCCTGCAATATGTCAGCTATTCATTTATCATACAGTTATCATTCAATTATTGTTTGATTTATAATTCATTATTTTTCTGCAGCTGGTGATTTTTCTTTTTTACGAACCCGTTTTTCAAAAAAATAAATTTTTTTCTGCCTATCATGTTGACCTGAAAAAGCCTGTAAAATAAGGGATTTCGCGTATTTTTCGATCGATCCCTTTTTGCAGGCTTTTTCTTTTTTTGTGTTTTTGGCACAGTCGTTGCTTTTTACCAGGGCAAACACAATTATTGGAGGTATGTATATCATGGCAGCACACAAAACAAAGAAACCTGTCATCGGTCTTTCCGCATCGAGGATGCGTCTGGAAGGTTCCTATCTGACAGGGATGAAAAAATCACTTGTAAATTCCGACTATGTCGACGCAGTTGTCCGCGCAGGCGGACTTCCGATCATTATCCCACCGACCTGCACTCCGGAGGAGATTGAAGATTATCTTCCTATGTGCGATGGAATCCTCATGACCGGCGGTATGGATGTTGCTCCGGTCCTGTACGGGGAGATGCCGAGTCCCCGTTGCGGCAATTTCGACCTCGAAAATGACCGTTCCAATCTCGCTCTCTTAAAAGCAGCTCTCAAAGCAGACATGCCGGTCCTTGGAATTTGCCGCGGAATGCAGCTTTTAAACGTTGCGCTCGGTGGAACCCTCTATCAGGATATCCCGTCCCAGTGCCCGGACAGTGCCGGACATTCCTGGGGCTACATCAAAACCGACATTGTCCATCCGGTCTCTGTTTCTCCGGACAGCCCACTCTATGATATTTTCCAGAAACGGGAGCTTTTCGTAAACAGTGTTCACCACCAGGCTGTCAAGGACATCGGAAAAGGTGCTGCTATCTGTGCAAAGGCACCGGACGGGATCGTTGAAGGAATCCATATTCCGGGAAAGAAAGTGCTCGCCGTTCAGTGGCACCCGGAAATGCTGTTGGAGAAGAGTGACGAGATGCTCTGCCTGTTCCAGCACTTTATTGAAGAATGCCGTTAGGAGGAATCGATCATGGAAGAAACAAAAGTATATAAGAAACCGACTCTCGCCTATTCCGTTTTTGTCCTGCTCTGCCTTGCATGCTCGACCTTTGTCGGAATGAAGGTTTTTGGTGCATCCTTAAATGTCATCATGTTTTTAAACTGGCTTCTGATGACGGCTCTTGCCGTTCCGTTGGGCTTTTCCTATCAGGATCTTGAAAAGAAAGCGGCGCAGAATATCTCCGGAATCATGACGACCCTGTTCATCATTTACGCGATCGGCGCACTTGCCGGAACCTGGATGTCATCCGGAACCGTACCGGCCATTATCTACTACGGCATGGACATCATGAGTGCGAAATTCTTCCTTCCGGCAGCCCTTATCCTCTGCTCGATCGTCTCCATCGCCACTGGAACTTCCTGGGGAACACTCGGAACCATGGGTGTTGCTTTACTTGGAATCGGTTCCGGTCTTGGAATCCCGGCAGGTATGACTGCAGGCGCAGCGATCTGCGGTTCCTGGTTCGGCGATAAGACTTCCCCGTTATCCGACACGACAAACTTTACATCATCCCTGGTGGGCGTAAATCTGTTCCGCCACATCCGCCACACAATGTATACGAACGCCCCTGCCTATGTGATCACGCTGATCGCCTTTACCTTCCTTGGACTTCATGTATCAGAGAGCACTGTTCTCGACAAAACTTTGATCGAAGCGACCCAGACCGGTGTTTCCAACTACTTCCACCTTGGATTCCCGGTTGCGATTCCGGCTCTTGTGGTTCTTATCCTGCTCTTAATGCGCAAAAATGCCACCATGTCTCTCTTATGCGGCGCATTCGCAGGGATCATCGTCGCGATCGTTTACCAGGGACAGGATCCATCCGCTGCATTCAACAGCCTTTACAACGGTTTCAAGGGAACTTTTGATGATCCGTTCCTCACAACCCTTTTAAACCGCGGCGGTATCACCAGCATGCTCGGAACAAGCATGACCATGATCTTCTGCGTCGGTATCGGCGGAATGATGAAAGAGATGGGTGTCATCCATGTTGTTGTCGGCAAGCTTTCCCAGCTGATCCGCTCCACTTTCAGCCTGATCTTTATTTCCGAGATCATCGCCTATGTTGCCCAGATGCTTTCCGGCTCCCACTATTTCTCCGATGTCATGCTCCAGTCCACCATGTTAGAGGTCTATAAAAAGAAAGGTCTCCGTCCGGAAAACCTCTCCCGTGTCATGGAAGACTGCAACACCATCGGCGGAACCCTGATCCCATGGAGTTCCACCGGACTTTATATCACAGCTACACTCGGAATCGCATTTACTGACTACGTGCCGTTTGCTTTTCTCTGCTTCCTCACACCGATCATGGAGATCTTCTGTGCCGTTACCGGCTGGGGAATCACAAAATATAAGGAAGGAGAGAACGTCGAAGTTTAACTCCGGCGCCGCCTGCAGCCATATTCCGGCTGCAGGCGGAATATCAAATGATCATGAAACCAATGGAACATCACAAAGCTATCCTTGTAACATGTATCACGGCTCTCCTCTGGAGTATCTGTGGCCTTAACATCAAGCTGATCAACTGGGTTCCCTACGCGATCGCCGGAGGCCGCAGCATCGTCGCCGCACTGATCCTGACTCCGTTCATCCTGAAAAGTAAAAATCACAGGATCAACCGCTATGTCATCGGGGGTGCCGTCTGCTACGCGGCATTCAACTACTGCTTCAATATTTCAACAAAACTTGCCACATCCGCGATCGCCGTTATGATGCAGTACACAGCACCTGTATATGTATCGGTTCTCGCCTGGATCTTTTTAAAAGAAAAGATCACAAAAGCTGATATCGTCAGCATCATCTGCGTGATCGTCGGAATGCTGCTCTTCGTTTTCGACGGAGCGGCAGGAGGTAGCGCACTCGGAAAAGGGATCGCCGTCTTAAACGGAATCTTCTTTGCCGGAATGTCCATCTTCCTGAGATTCCAGAAAGACGGAAACCCGGTTATGTCCATGTACCTCGGGAACGTGATCTCCGGCATCATCGGAATTCCGCTGATCGCTTCCGCCGGCATGCCGGATACAAAGAGCTTTCTGCTTCTCATCCTGGCAGGAGTTCTCTGCGGCTCCACCTATGCCGTATATGCCATCGCAAGCACCGGACTTTCCGCATTGGAGACCGTGCTTCTTCCGATCATCGATCCGGTCATGAATCCGGTCTGGGTCTTCCTCTTTCTCGGGGAAATACCGGGAATCCTTTCCATTATCGGTTCCGTGATCGTCCTGATTTCCGTTACCGCACGAGTGATCTACGGGTTAAAAACGGAACATACATAGATATTTTCCAGATAATCTTCTGTAAATTTTATAACCCCATTACCTTTTACAAAGAACAGGACTGCCGTCTGGCAAATTTTTTTGCCGGGCGACAGTCCTGTTCTTTCATAAAATCAATGGAGTTTCCAGTCTCACCCCAGTCTTCTCACAAATTCCTCATACCCAAAGGTTTTCACCACACTGCACTCCCCATTCTCATCCATTCGCGCGATGGACGGCAGGCACATGCCGTTGAAGGTGTTGTTTTTTACCATGGAGTAGATCGCCATGTCCTCGAAATAGAGTTTATCGCCGATCTGAATCTCGTGGTCGAAGGAATAGTCGCCGATCACGTCACCCGCAAGGCAGGTCATTGATGAGAGACGGTAGGTGTACTGCTTTTCGTCTGCTTCGCCGGAGTCTTTTAACGGCGGACGGTAGGGCATCTCCAGAACGTCCGGCATGTGGCAGGCAGCGGAGGCGTCTAAGATCAGTGTCCTGATTCCGTTATCCACAATATCCATGACTTCCGTCACAAGATATCCCGCATTTAATGCCACGGCTTCCCCCGGTTCCACATAGACAGTGACATCATATGTCTCCTGCATATGGCGGATGCAACGCTCTAAGCGGTCGATGTCGTAATCGTTTCTCGTGATATGGTGTCCGCCGCCCATGTTGAGCCATTTGATATTTGGAAGCTTCAGGTACTTTCCGAATTTTTCCTCCACAGCCTTCAGAGTCGTCTCCAGATCATCCGAGTTCTGCTCGCAGAGGGTATGGAAGTGGATCCCGTCAAGCTTTTCCACAAGATCTTCCCGGAAATTGGCCAGGGTCACGCCGAGTCTGGAGCCCGGCGCACAGGGATCGTAGATCGCGTGGTCGCCCTGGGTGGAACACTCCGGGTTTACGCGAATACCGATGCTGACGCCTTTTTCTTTGCAGAAGTCCGCGTATTTTTCAAGCTGGGAAAAGGAATTGAATACCAGATGTTCGCAGATATCGGTGAGTTCCCCGATCTCCGACTCCTTGAAGGCCGGAGCGAATACGTGATTTTCTTTTCCCATTTTTTCATATCCAAGCTTTGCCTCGAAGAGTCCGCTGGCTGTGGTTCCGTCCAGATACTGCCCGATCAGCGGGTACTCGAAGAAGTTCGAGAATGCCTTCTGGGCAAGGAGGATCCTGCAGCCGGTGTCGTCCTTGACCTTCTTTAAAATTTCCAGATTCTTCCGAAGCTTTTTTTCATCAATTACATAACATGGAGTAGGTAATTCATTAATCTTCATCTTGTTCTCCAATTACTGACTCGTTTCTGATACACATTTCAACCCTGCCAGAAAACGAAGTTCATTTTTCTACTGCCGTATCACAATACAGCAACACCTCTGACAACTCGTTCCTGCCAGAGGTGTTTTCTGTACTTGAAACTGTTCCACATTCCGCATTTTTCCCACGGACAGCACGAATCTGCCGAACAGTCATCATTTTCAAATTTTTATTCCACGATCTGCGGATCCTCATCCACAACCCACGGAAGTCCCCACTTGTTCAGCGCTTCCATATACGGATCCGGATCGAACTCCTCGACGTTGAATACGCCTGCTCCCTTCCAGGTTCCGTCGACTACCATCATGGAACCGATCATAGCCGGTACGCCTGTCGTGTAGGAGATGGCCTGGGAGCCAACCTCTTTGTAGCACTCCTGGTGGTCGCATACATTATAAATATAGATCGTCTTCTCTTTTCCGTCCTTCACACCGGTAAAGATACAGCCGATGTTTGTCTTTCCGACGGTTCTCGGACCTAAGGATGCCGGATCCGGAAGAAGAGCCTTTAAGAACTGGATCGGAACGATCTCCTGTCCGTTAAAGTTTATCGGGGAAGTGGAAAGCATTCCAACGTTCTCTAAACATTTCATGTGGGTCAGGTAGCTCTGTCCGAAGGTCATGAAGAAGCGGATACGCTTTACGCCCGGAATATTCTTTGCAAGGGATTCGATCTCCTCATGATGTAAAAGGTACATGTCCTTCTCTCCGACCTGCGGGAAGTTGTACTCGCGCTTGATCTCCATCGGCTTTGTCTCTACCCAGTGGCCGTTCTCCCAGTAGGAGCCGTTTGCGGATACCTCACGGAGGTTGATCTCCGGGTTGAAGTTTGTAGCGAACGGATAACCATGGTCGCCGCCGTTGCAGTCTAAGATGTCGATGGTGTGGATCTCATCGAAATAGTGCTTTAACGCATACGCGGAGAAGACGCTTGTGACGCCCGGGTCAAAACCTGTTCCTAAGAGTGCCATAAGTCCAGCCTCTTTGAATTTCTCCTGATATGCCCACTGCCAGGAATAATCGAAGTATGCGGTGAAGCCCTCTTCCTTGCAGCGTTTCTCATAGATCGCGCGCCACGTCGGATCGTCGGTGTCCTCCGGCTCGTAGTTTGCGGTATCGATATAGTTCACGCCGGCCTTTAAGCATGCATCCATGATCGTCAGGTCCTGATACGGGAGTGCAACGTTTAACACTGCATCCGGCTTGTAGCTTTCCATTAAAGCCACCAGCTCGTCCACGTTGTCAGCATCCACTTTCGCGGTCGTGATCTTCGTCTTTGTCGTTCCCTGAAGTTTCTCCTTTAAGGCATCGCACTTGGATACGGTACGGCTTGCGATCATGATTTCTGTGAATACATCACTGTTCTGACAGCACTTGTGGATCGCTACGGACGCAACACCTCCGCAGCCGATGATCATTAATCTGCTCATGTTTATTTTTCCTCCTCTTTTAAAAGATCCTCAACATACTTCGGCAGCATAAACGCTCCCATGTGAAGATGTGTCGTGTAATACCAGGTTTCGATATTTAATGCATCCCATTCCCGAGGCTTGAAATCCTTGATGGGATGATATTTCTTTGAAGCGAAGCCGAAGAGCCAGTATCCGGACGGACAGGTTGGAATATGCGCCTGATACACACGGCTGATCGGGAAGGAGCGGAATGCCTTTCGGTGCATACTGCGGCAGGCCAGCTCGTCCTCATCGTAGAATGGGCTTCCGTGCTGGTAGACCATGATCCCATCCTCCTTTAAGGCGCTGTAACAGCTACCGTAGAATTCCTTCGTGAACAGTCCCTCAGTATGGCCGAAGGGGTCTGTGGAATCGTTGATGATAAGGTCATACTTTGCCTTCTTGTTTCTTAAAAATCTCAGACCGTCATCATAGTGGACCTCGACACGCGGATCATCTAAGGCGCAGGCTACCTCCGGGAAAAACTTTCTTGAAACCTCCACAAACATCTCATCCGTCTCCACGACATCGATATGTTCCACGCAGTCATACTGCAAAAGCTCTTTCGCGACACCGCCGTCGCCGCCGCCGATGATCAGTACGTCCTTCACACACGGATGGACCGCCATCGGCACATGTGTCACCATCTCGTCATAAATAAACTCGTCCTTCTCGGAGAATACGATCTCCCCGTCCAGAGAGATAAATTTTCCAAATTCCTCGGAATCGAACACGTCGATCCGCTGATATTCACTCTCCCCGGAAAACAGCTGCTTTTCGATCTTGATGGACAGCTTGACGTTTCCGGTGTGCAGTTCTGAAAACCAGAATTCCATATCTCGTGACTCCTTGTATCGTATTGGCCAAAGCCTATATGTTTGCCAGCACCATCAGATGATCCACCGCCGGATCTTCTGTTCCCTGCATGGAGCATCCCTTTTTCTTCGCATACAGGATATACTGGACCACGTCGTCCGTGATCATCTCCCCCGGCGCCAGGATCGGGAT
>CAKRNI010000068.1 GCA_934370915.1 uncultured Lachnospiraceae bacterium | reverse complement strand
TGATTCGAGCAGTACCCCGAGTCCTGATACGTCCAGCACCCCGGGTCCTGATTCGAGCAGTACCCCGAGTCCTGATATGTCCAGCACCTCGGGTCCTGATTCGTCAGGGACTCTCTGATCCCAGCGCCGAGTGCTAACCTGTAAAAAATAGTAACCTGCTCAGAATCCGACAGGACAGTGCTGTCAGATCTAAAGTGAATAAGGCGGTGAAGACGCAGTATGGCTGAAGCAAAAAACACACGAAAACCACCAGTCCTGTATCTTGTGCTCCCCTGCTATAACGAAGAGGAAGTCCTTCCTGTTTCGGTTCCCCTGTTTCTGGGGGAGCTGGAGCGGATGGTTCGTTCCGGGAAGATCGACAGGGAGAGCCGGATCCTTTTTGTAGATGACGGGAGCAGGGATGGGACCTGGAGTCTGATCCTCGGGCTGGCAGAGCGTGACAAAAGATGTCTTGGAATACGCCAGAGCCGGAACCGAGGTCATCAGAACGCGATCTTTGCCGGGATGATGGAGGCGGAGCAGAGTGCAGATGCCGTCATCACTGTGGATTGCGATGGACAGGATGATATTTCTGCGATGGAAGAGATGGTGGACGCATATCTTGACGGCTGTGATATCGTATACGGAGTGCGGAAGAAGCGCGATACGGATACGAAATTTAAACGGATGACGGCAGAAGGTTTTTACCGTCTGATGGAAGCTCTCGGTGCGGAGACGGTCTACAACCATGCGGATTATCGTCTTGTCTCGAGCCGTGTCATCCGGGCGCTGGGGCAGTATCAGGAGGTAAATCTGTACCTCAGAGGGCTGTTTCCGCTGATCGGCTTTAAGAGCACGTCCGTCTTATATGACAGAAAAGAGCGGATGGCGGGGAAGACCCACTATCCGTTTGGTAAAATGCTGGCCCTTGCACTGGACGGGGTCACGAGCCTCAGTGTAAAACCGCTCCATCTGATTGCCGGGTTTGGAATGGGTGTATCATTGCTCAGCATGGTCGGCATCTTATGGTCCGTCATTGAATATTTCCGCGCGGATACGATCCCCGGCTGGGCCAGCACGATCTGTATCATCTGCTTCCTTTCCGGCGTGCAGCTGATCAGTATCGGGATTCTTGGGGAATATCTTGGAAAGACCTATATGGAAGTAAAAAAACGTCCCCGCTATATTATCAGTGAGAGGACCGGAGGAAAGGAAACAGATTCCTTATGAAATCGGTATATCTGATCGCCATGATCAGCTGCTTTACGATGACATGGCTGTATGAGGAAAAGAAAAAGCGCGGGATCCGTGTGAACGCCGCACCGGAGACCGCGCTGGGTTATTTTGTCACACGGATTCTCCTTTTGGTGATATCGGAGCAGAGTCTGAGGGGCTCTCTGACAGTTCTTGCCATGGACCTTGTGACGGGAGGTCTGTGGTTTCTGATGACGGAAAAAGAGACCGGGCAGCGAAGAACGATGGAGTATCTGTTCTTCTATATCTGGAACCCTGCTCCGGTCATGGCGGTGATCTCACAGAATAAGGATCGTATGGTGGGAATCTGGCTTGCCGTTATGGGACTGTCGCTTCTGGTGCGGAATCTCCGGGAGATGGGGCAGGAGAAGAAAAGATGCTTTTTTGTGATAAATTATCTGGGATCCGCGGCAGCAGGGGCGGGCTGGATCTGGGCCTGCGACATTCAGGGAGAGAGTGTCAAACCGATGATTCCGGGAGACGGAAAACATCCGGTGCTTCTGACCTTGTCTCTGGCGGTGGGGGCCGGAGTCCTTATTTACGATCTCGTTGCGCTGATATCGGAGAGACGAAGGAAAAAGTCCGGCAGCGAGTGCTGTCCGGATATGGATGAAAACGGGGATGCCGGATTCTTGGAAAAACAGGAGAGCGCGGGAAAAACTGAAAATTGCCCGGGAGCATCCGATATCAATGAGAATAAAACAGCTTCCGGCAGACACAAGGCTTCCTGGACAGGAAAAGACTGGTGCCTGCTTTTTGCAATGACAGCATTCTTTGGTGTGATGGCGCTGTCCGGGATCGGAAGCACCAAAGCCCCCCAGACGGTATACCGGTTTGAAAAAGGAAGCGCAAATGGAAATGAGATGATCCTGAAGTTTGATGGGAGTGTGACGATCTCAAAGGCAGTCATCTATCTGGGAGTGAAAGAGAAAAGAACATTTGCGTTCTCAGTTCCGAACGCCTCCGGGGATGGCTGGGATTCCATTATGGAGCCGCAGGAACTAAAATCCGTGTTTTGCTGGAACGAGGTGGGAATCCATTATCGGACATATGAATTGGGAATCGTGTCCATGGATGACTATGCGGAGATCCTGGAGATCGTGCTTCTGGATCCGGACGGAAAGCCGGTTCTTCCGGTGAACGCGGCCCGCTATCCGGAGGCGTTCGATGAGCAGGAATTATATCCGGAATACACGACATACGAGTACCGCACGATGTTTGATGAAGTATATCATGCGAGAACGGCATACGAGATGCTTCACGGACTTCCGATCTATGAGAACACTCATCCGCCCCTCGGAAAATATCTGATGAGCCTTGGAATCCGGCTTTTCGGAATGACCCCGTTTGGCTGGAGGATCGTGTGCGCCCTGATGGGAACGCTTATGGTGCCCGTATGTTATGCATTTATGCGCTCCATCAGTGGAAATACGTGGATCGCAGCCTTTGCCTCCGCTCTTATGATCTTCGATTTTATGCATTTTACGCTGTCGAGGATCGGAACGATCGATGTGATCGTGGCATGTTTTATCCTTCTGACCTTTTATCTGATGTATCTGGTGCTGGAGGAATTAAGGAAGGGATTGAGCTTCCGTGTGAGTGCTCTCATGGTGTTAAACGGAGTGTCTGCCGGTGCGGCGATGGCATCGAAATGGACGGGAGTCTATGCCTGCGCCGGGATCGCCGTCATGTTCTTTATCTTTTTATATCAGGAGTATGGAACACCGGCGGTGAGAGAACAGAAGAAGCGTTCGGGAAGAAACGGGATTCATGAACTGGGACAGCTTTTTCTGATCTGTGTGACCGCGTATCTTATAATTCCCGCCGTGATCTACACGGCATCGTATCTGTCGTGGAACGAAGATGGGAATCTGCTGCGGACCATGTGGGACAATCAGGTCCGGATGCTCACATACCATGAAAATACGGTATTTGATCACCCGTACAGCTCCGAGTGGTATGACTGGATCTGGATGCGAAGGCCGCTTCTTGACGCATACACCGGTCTTGGAGATGGGAAGATCAGCGTGGTATCGACATTTGGAAATCCGGTAATCTGGTGGGGAGGAATTCCGGCTCTGTTTTACAATCTGTATCTCTGGCAGGTGAAAAGAGATGGAAGCTCCGGATATCTGTGCATTTCCTATCTGGCGATGCTCATTCCGTGGTTTTTTATCCACAGAACCGTCTTTATTTACCAGTATTTTGCGTGCAGCACGATCCTGATCCTCATGCTTGGAAACTGCTGCCGGTTTATAAAGCGGCCGAAAGGGAAGATGCTTCTTTTCCTCGCTGCTGCAGCCGCAGTCTTTTTCCTGTTTTATCCTGTAATATCAGGATATCCGGTAAGGAAAGCATTCTCCGGACGATGGCTGGAATGGCTGGGAAGCTGGGTGCTCTCATAAGAACGGAACCGGAGTACTTTTTTCTTCCATTTTTTCCAAAATAATGGTATGATGGATACCGGCAGCATAAGCGTGAAGGAAGATGCCGCAGCCAGAGTGTTTTGCGGCGGCGAAAAAGACAGAAAATGGGATGCTGCATAGAAAGGTGAGCACGACGATGAATTTTATTGTACCAGCCGGTTATACTCCGGATATTAACCTGAAGGAGACGCAGATCGCGATCAAGGTCGTTAAGGATTTCTTCCAGAAGGAACTTACAAAGCAGTTAAACCTGACCCGCGTTTCCGCCCCGTTATTTGTAACGCCGGAATCCGGATTAAATGATAACTTAAACGGTGTGGAACGCCCGGTGGCGTTTGACATCAAAGAGGGCGGAAGACAGGCAGAGATCGTTCACTCTCTGGCAAAATGGAAACGCTACGCGTTAAAACAGTACGGTTTTGAGCCGGGCGAAGGTTTATATACCGATATGAACGCAATCCGCCGCGACGAGGACACCGACAACATCCACTCCATCTATGTGGACCAGTGGGACTGGGAAAAGGTGATCACAAAAGAGGAGAGAACACGCGAGACCCTCGAAGAGACGGTCCGCGCCGTATATAAAGCGTTAAAGATCACGGAGGACTATATGGCGTACGAGTACGACTATATCGGCCGCGTTCTCCCGGAACATATTGAATTTATCACTTCCCAGGAGCTTGAGGACCGTTATCCGGACCTCACCCCGAAGCAGAGGGAGTACGAGATTGTGAAGCTTCACGGAGCTGTATTTATCGAGCAGATCGGCGGAAAGTTAAAATCCGGAGAGCCCCATGACGGACGTGCGCCGGACTATGATGACTGGAAATTAAACGGCGATATTATCGTCTACTATCCGGTTCTCGATATCGCCCTTGAGTTAAGCTCCATGGGTATCCGTGTGGACGAGAACTCCCTGCATGAGCAGTTAAAGGAAGCAGGATGCGAGGAGCGCGAAAAGCTTGCGTTCCAGAAGGCATTATTAAACGGTGAACTTCCGTACACCATCGGCGGCGGTATCGGACAGTCCCGTATCTGTATGTTCTTTTTAAGAAAAGCCCACATCGGCGAGATCCAGTCTTCCTTATGGCCGGATGAGGTTCGCGCGGAAGCAAAGAAAGCGGGGATCCCGCTTCTGTAAGCGATCCGTAAACGCTGCCTGAAAGGTATGGCAGTCAGGCGCGACCCTGCAAAAATCATTATGAGAACGACCCGGCGGCGCAAGCCAGACCGGTATTAAATATTCAGGAAAACAGTTACGGTCCACAAAGATGTGCGCGGTAACTTTTCCTGCTTATGGAGGTAAATAATGGCAAACGAACGATTGAGAGAACTCAGGACCCTGATGAACGTGAGACATGTGGACGCGTATTATGTTCCGTCCTCTGATTTCCATGATTCCGAGTATGTGGAGGACTATTTTAAATGCCGTGCATTCCTGTCCGGCTTCACAGGCTCCGCGGGAAGTATGGTGATCACTCAGGCTTTCTCCGGTATGTGGACGGACGGAAGATATTTTGTTCAGGCAAAAAAGGAACTGGAAGGTCAGGATACACGCCTGATGGCGATGGGGGAAGAGGGTGTGCCGACCGTCGAGGAATATCTGATGGACCATATGCCGGAAGGCGGCGTGTTAGGCTTTGACGGCCGCGTTGTTAATATGGCCCAGGGCAGAAGATTTGAATCCATGATGGCAAAAAAACATGCAGCACTTTCCACGGAATATGATCTCGCGGGAGAAGTATGGGAAGAGCGCCCGATCCTTCCGGCACCGGAGGTATGGGCGCTGGATGTGAAATACGCCGGTGAGACTGTAGCGGAAAAGCTTGCCCGCCTCAGGGCTGCCATGAAGGAGAAGGATGCGACCGTACACATCTTATCAAGCCTTGACGATGTGGCATGGCTCTTCAATATTCGTAAGAACTCCGATGATGGAAACGTCCTCGCCCCGGCCTTTGCCCTGATCACGGAAGATACGGCGAGACTCTTTATCGCCAGCAGAAAGTTCTCACCGGAGCTTCATGCGTACTTTGAGAACAATCACGTCCTGATCGAAAAATATGACGCGATCTACGGCGCTGTGGCAGAGCTTAGGAATGAGACTGTCCTCTTAGAGCCGGAGAAGGTGAACTTTGCTCTCTATAAGAAAATTGACGCATCGAACCGTGTTGTGGAGGCTATGAACCCGACTTCTTATATGAAGGCGGTGAAGAACCCGGTGGAGATGGAAAATCTCCGCAAAGCCCATTTAAAGGACGGCGTGGCACTGACAAAATTCCTGTACTGGATGAAGAAGAACGCCGGAAAAGTGGCTCTCACAGAGACGGAAGCCGCGGAACGTCTGGAAGCTTACCGGAAGGCCGGGGAAGGCTACCTTGGACCGAGCTTCACAACGATCTCCGCGTTCGGTTCCAATGCCGCAATGTGCCATTACCATGCGACGAAAGAGCAGGAGAGCCCTGTCGGAACAGACGGTTTCTATCTGGTGGACTCCGGCGGACAGTATTATGAGGGAACCACGGATGTCACAAGAACCATCGCCATCGGAAATGTGACGGAGGAGATGAAGGAGCACTTCACTCTGGTCATGATGGGAATGCTCCGCCTGATGAACGCGAAATTCTTATACGGCTGCCGCGGATTAAACGTGGACTATCTCGCGAGGGGACCGCTCTGGGAGAGAGGTCTGGACTTTAATCACGGAACGGGACACGGAGTCGGATTCTTATCAGCCGTCCATGAGCGCCCGAACGGCATCCGCTGGCGCATCGTCCCGGAACGTCAGGATTCCTGCGTTCTGGAAGAGGGCATGCTCACATCTGATGAGCCGGGCCTTTACATCGAAGGCAGCCACGGAATCCGCACTGAAAACCTGTCCCTCTGCAGAAAAGCGGAGAAGAATGGCTATGGCCAGTTCATGTGCTTCGAGAACCTGACGTTCGCACCAATCGATCTCGACGCTGTGGATATTTCCGTGATGGAGCCGTCCGATGTGAGAAATCTGAACGCATACCATAAAGAGGTTTACGAGAAGCTCTCTCCGTATCTGACTGACGAGGAAAACGAGTGGCTGAAAGAAGCGACAAGACCGATCGGGGAGGATTATACATGGAGGATTTAGAGAAAAATATTCTGGTGGTGATCCCGGTAAATGAGGATCACAAAAAGTTCCTTGAGGAGAGA
Source organism: uncultured Lachnospiraceae bacterium (assembly GCA_934370915.1). Taxonomy (GTDB): domain Bacteria; phylum Bacillota; class Clostridia; order Lachnospirales; family Lachnospiraceae; genus Pilosibacter. The sequence continues at coordinate 4,991 of CAKRNI010000068.1, read as the reverse complement.
GCGGCCTCCGGCGATAAGAATTGCTGCGTCCGCTATGTGGACGGCAAAGAGGTTACAAAGGAGGACGTAGAGCAGGCGAATGTGATCATCGGAAATGTGGATCCGTCCCTGATTGCAGGAACGAAAAAACTGGAACTGCTCCAGTTGAATTCCGCAGGAGCAGATCTCTACATCAAGGCCGGAGTGATGCCGGAGCAGGCAGTCCTCACAAATGCCACAGGTGCTTACGGACTGGCAGTATCCGAGCATATGCTGGGACTGACCTTTGATCTGATCAGACGCCTGAACCAGTATCACGCGAATCAGGCGGAACATGTATGGAAAGCCATGGGAAACATCATTTCCGTGGAAGGTTCCACGATCCTTGTCCTGGGCCTCGGCGATATCGGCGGCGACTATGCGAGAAAGGTCCATGCTCTTGGTGCCCATGTGATCGGCGTGCGCCGCACGGATCGTGAGAAGCCGGATTACCTGGATGAACAGCATACGATGGAGGATCTTGACAGCCTCTTAGGCCGTGCGGATATCGTTGCCATGGTCCTTCCGGGTGGGGCGGCGACGAACCACATTATGGATGAGAGAAGACTCCGCCTGATGAAAAAGGGCGCTTACCTGATCAATGTGGGCCGGGGCAACGCCATCGATCCAGATGGGCTTTATAAAGTCTTAAAAGAAGGTCATCTCGGCGGCTGCGGTCTCGATGTGACGGAGCCGGAGCCGCTTCCGGCAGAGAGCCCGCTCTGGGATCTTGGAAATCTCGTGATCACGCCTCATGTGGCTGGAAATTTCTATCTTGCGGAGACCTTTGAGAGGATTGTGAAGATTGCGGGAGAAAACCTGTCTGCCTGGGCAAACGGAACACCGTACCGGAATGTGGTGGATTTTACGACTGGATATAGAAAGTAATAAATAAAAGAAATGAAGACAGCTGTTCTTTCAGCCTGGTGTATGTTGGGCGGGGAGAACAGCTGTTTTTCCATAAAAGACTGTGACAGATCGAGGTATAAGATGCGGATTACGTCGGAAAAAGTGCTGCAGGTCAGAAAAAGAGTCAGTAAAAAAGCAGGACAGTTAAAAACCCATCCTGCTTGTGCTGACGTTATTATTTGTACGGCTGTTAAAGCTAAAAGCTCGTCTCGTATTTTTTCTTCTTCTCTGTCTCCGGCGCGTATGCGATCGGATAGATCACGGAAGCCATGAGAAGTGCGCCCACAACATCAATCACGGAGTGCTGCTTTAAGAACATGGTAGCCAGACAGATCAGAACCATCAGAACGCCGGATGCTCGGACGATCATCGGATGTTTCTTTAATTCTTCGCTGTGGCAGACCGCGATATGGACACCAACGGAGTTATAAACGTGGATACTCGGGAAAACATTGATACACGGATCGATGCTCCAGAGCTTCGATACCAGATAACAGAAAATATTCTTATCCGGATCGATCACTGGACGGAAGTCCGTTCCGTTCGGGAACAGGGTGCAGACGAGAAGACTGATCGTCATTCCTGTGAAAAGGAAGGTGCAGAGCCTGTAATAGTCATCGCGGTTCTTAAAAAAGAAGAACGCGATTGTCGCTGACACATATAGAAACCACATCAGGTAGGGTACGATAAAGATCTCCTCAAACGGGATCCTGTCATCGAGGGCTGTGTGCATGACGTGGTAAGGTTTATTGATGTTTTCCTGAAGCTTTGCGAACCAGGGCAGATAGATGAATGCGTAGGACAGCATCCATACATGTCCATATTTTCTTATCAGCTTTTTCAAAAGGATGACCTCCTTTGCTTTCTGAACAGGCTGTTTCTTTGGATTCCTGTTTTGTAATACTTTTGTCATATTTCCCTTGCGTTGCCAAATTATAGCACTTTAAAAAGTGGGTTTCAACCCCCTTTCACGAATTTTTATCGAAATGTAAGGAAGGCGTTAGAAAGTTAAGCATGCAGTAAGAGTTTTGACATTGTTCCGAGTTTATGGTATGTTTAAAGAAGAAAAACTATTCGGATTTCCGAACCGGAAGGGAGGAAAATCATGGAAAATAAAGAGCTTGTGATGGAAGCTTTAAAAGCAAGAAAACAGTCCTACTGTCCGTATTCCGGCTTTGCTGTGGGTGCGGCGCTGCTCTGTGAGGATGGGTCGGTCTTTCGCGGCTGCAATATTGAAAATGCGGCCTATTCCGCGACAAACTGCGCGGAGAGGACGGCAATCTTCCGGGCGGTCAGCGAGGGAAATATGAGATTCCGGGCCATCGCCATTGTTGGCGGCTCGAAGGAAAGCGAGCCGGAAGATTTCTGCCCGCCCTGTGGTGTCTGCCGTCAGGTGATGACGGAATTCTGCGATCCGGAGACCTTCAGGATCGTTCTGATGAATGGCGCCGGGGAGATCCGGGAATACCTTCTGAAAGAACTTCTGCCGTTGGGATTTACCGGAAAGGCGTTGAAAGGAAGAAACATATGACATACAGAGATATTTTAAAGAAAGTAGACCATACACTATTAAAACAGCCGTCAACCTGGGAACAGATCAAAGAGATCTGCGATGACGCGGTTGAATTTGATACTGCGTCTGTCTGCATTCCTCCGTCCTTTGTAAAACAGGCGGCGGATTACCTTGGGGAAAAGAAGCCTGTCTGTACCGTCATCGGATTTCCGAACGGTTATCATACGACAGCGGTGAAAGTGTTTGAGGCAAAAGAGGCGCTGAAGGACGGTGCGAAGGAGATCGACATGGTGATCAATATCGGCTGGGTCAGGATGGGACAGTACGATAAGGTCCTTGCAGAGATCAATGAATTAAAAAAAGCCTGCGGTGATCATATTCTGAAGGTGATTATCGAGACCTGTCTTCTGACGGAGGAAGAAAAGGTGAAGATGTGTGAGGTCGTATCTGCCTCAAAAGCGGATTTTATTAAGACATCCACTGGATTTTCCGCTGCAGGGGCAACAAAGCCGGATGTGGCGCTTATGAAGGCTCACATGACTGCCGGAAAGAAGATTAAGGCAGCAGGAGGAATTACGGATTTTAATGATGCGGAGGAGTTCGTGCTTCTTGGCGCGGACCGCCTCGGAACAAGCCGTCTGGTTCTCCAGGCAAAAAAGAAAGGGGTAGATTTGGATGACGAAATACAATAGGATTTTTACGATTGTGATCGATTCCCTCGGAACTGGCGTGATGCCAGATTCTGAAAAATTCGGGGATGTGGGTGTGGACACTTTGGGACATATCGCGGAGCATATGAAAGAGTTCCATATTCCGAATCTTCAGAAGCTTGGAATTGCAAATCTCAGACCGTTAAAGGGGGTTGCTCCGGTGGAGGCACCGACCGGCCGTTTTACAAAGCTTTCAGAGGCAAGTAACGGCAAAGATACGATGACGGGTCACTGGGAAATGATGGGGATCTATACGACAAAGCCGTTTAAAACGTTTACGGATCATGGATTTCCCAAGGAACTGATCGATGAACTGGAAAAGCGCACCGGTCACAAGGTGATCGGCAATAAGAGCGCCAGCGGCACTGCGATCTTAGACGAGTTGGGCGAGGAGGAGATCGCCACCGGGCATATGATCGTCTATACCTCTGCGGACTCCGTTCTTCAGATCTGCGGAAACGAGGAGACCTTCGGCCTTGACGAGCTGTACCGCTGCTGCGAGATCGCGAGAGAGATCACGATGAAGGAAGAGTGGCGCGTGGGCCGTGTCATCGCAAGACCGTATGTCGGAAAGAAAAAAGGCGAGTTTGTCCGCACCAGCAACCGCCACGACTATGCCTTAAAGCCTACGGGTACGACAGCGCTTGATATTTTAAAGGACAACGGGTACGATGTGATCTCTGTCGGAAAGATCCGGGATATCTTCGACGGACAGGGTATCACGGAGGCATTCCGATCCAAGAGCTCTGTTCATGGAATGGCACAGACTATTGAGATCTGCAAAGATAAGGATTTTAAGGGACTCTGCTTTGTGAATCTCGTGGATTTCGACGCCCTCTGGGGACACAGGAGAAATCCGGTGGGCTATGGGGAAGAGCTGGAGCGCTTTGATGTGAAGCTTGGCGAACTCCTTGAAAACCTCCGGGAAGATGATCTTTTGATGATCACGGCGGATCACGGAAATGATCCGACCTACACGGGAACAGACCATACGAGAGAAAAGGTTCCGTTTATTGCCTATTCCCCGTCTATGAAAGAGAAGGGAATGTTTGAGGAACAGAAGACCTTCGGTGTCATCGGCGCGACGGTGCTCGATAACTTCGGGCTTAAAAAAGCGGAGAATATGATCGGGGAGTCGATCTTAAAAGAATTAGAATGATCGGGATCTGCCTGAGAGCTGCGTGGAACCGATAGTTTCGTGGAACAGGTAAAATAGAATAAAAAAGAAGATCCGCATCCCCGGTATCCGGGAAATGTGGATCTTCCTTTTATGTTCAGACAGAAGTGCGAAACTTATTCTGCGCCGAGTTTCGTTTTTGCATCCTCGATGGACATGTTTTTCTCTTTTACGATCGCGTATAATTCGGCCATTTCTTTGGCCTGGATCTGTTTTTCGATGTCCTTTTTCTGAGTTTTTAATGCTTTTAATTTCTGCTCTGTCTCCTCGATAGAAGCGAGGACCTCATTTAAAAGATCCTGCGGAGCAATGTCAGCTTTCTTTCTTCCTCTTGGCATAATTGCAATCCCTCCTGTACAGGTTCATATTATTGGAATCCGCGAATCGGATTCTTATACATTATACTATATAACAAGATGTGTTAGGAATGCAAGAGAAAAATGGGAGATGTCAGTCTTTTTTGAAAATCGTGTAGATAGAAAAGGAAAAATCCCATCACAAAAAATTTAAAAAAACTGTTGACAATTCCGAAAAAATAGGTTAAACTGTCTAAGCAATCGCGCTTGACGGAAACGTCAGCCGGCAGCAATGGGGTCTTAGCTCAGCTGGGAGAGCATCTGCCTTACAAGCAGAGGGTCATAGGTTCGAGCCCTATAGGCCCCAT
>CAKRNI010000067.1 GCA_934370915.1 uncultured Lachnospiraceae bacterium | reverse complement strand
GATGTGGACCGGTTTTACGGCGGTGATATTCAGGGGATCTGGGATAAGTTAGACTATCTTCAGAGTTTGAAGGTGGAGGTCCTCTACCTGAGCCCGGTGTTCGTGTCTCCGTCGAACCATAAGTACGACTGTCAGGATTACGAGCACATCGATCCGCATTACGGCGTGATCGTAAAGGATGAGGGCGGTCTTGTGACGGGAGATGCGTCGGACAACGGCAACGCGAAGCGGTATTCTGTGCGCACCTCTGACCGGGAAAATCTGGAAGCCAGCGATGAGTTTTTTGCCCGCTTTGTGCAGGAGGTCCATAAGAGGGGGATGCGGATCATCCTGGACGGCGTGTTCAACCACTGCGGCTCCTTCAATAAATGGATGGACCGGGAGAAGATCTACGAGAAGGATGGCGGATACGAGCCGGGCGCGTACCTGACGGCAGACAGCCCGTACCGGGATTTCTTCCTGTTTGGAAATCAGGCCGGATGGCCGGATAATGATTCCTACGAAGGCTGGTGGGGACATAACACGCTGCCGAAGTTAAATTACGAGGGATCCAAGAAGCTGTACCGGTATGTGCTGGACATCGCGAAACGCTGGCTGTCCCCGCCGTATTCCATCGATGGCTGGAGACTTGACGTGGCGGCGGATCTCGGACATTCGCCGGAGATGAACCACCGGTTCTGGAGAGATTTCCGAAAGACGGTGAAGGAGGCGAACCCGGACGCGCTGATCCTGGCGGAACATTATGGGGACGCTTCAGACTGGCTTTCCGGGGATCAGTGGGACACGGTGATGAATTACGATGCGTTCATGGAGCCGGTCTCCTGGTTCCTCACAGGCCTTGAGAAGCACAGCGAGCGGAAGGATGAGCACCTGCTCCACAACAGCCAGGCGTTTATGTGCTCCATGCTTTCCAATATGAGCCGGATGCAGACGGGATCGCTCTACGCGGCGATGAACGAGCTTTCGAACCATGATCACTCGAGATTTCTTACGAGAACGAACCGCGTGGTGGGACGGCTTTATAAGCCGGAGGACGCTGAAAACGCGGAAAAAGGCATCAATTACGGAACATTTCGCTCCGGCGCCCTGATCCAGATGACATGGCCGGGGGCACCGACGATCTATTACGGGGATGAGGCCGGTGTCTGCGGCTGGACAGATCCGGACAACCGGAGAACATTCCCGTGGGGAAAGGAAGATCTGGAGCTCACGGAATTCCACCGGTATCTGACAGGAATCCGGAACAGGACTCCTGTGTTCAGGCGGGGTGCGTTTAAGCCGCTGTTGGCGGAGAACGGCATGATCGCTTACGGAAGGTTCGATGCAGACGAGCAGGGAGTCGTTGTGGTGAACAGTGAGGACTATGCACAGAGAGTCCGGATCCCGGTATGGGAAGCGGAGGTGACCGCAGACGCCATGGACCGTGTGATGCTCACGGACGCGAAGCGCTACAATGTGGGAAGACTGAAATACCCGGTGGTGGATGGTGTGATGGAAGTGGAGCTTCCGGGAAATGGGGCGATGATCTTTATCGCGCAGAGTTCTGCGCAGGATGATGAAAAAACTGCTTGATTTTTGAATTAATGTATGGTATCATTTTGACTTGTCAGAATGATATGGGCGGATTCCCGAGTGGCCAAAGGGGACAGACTGTAAATCTGCTGCAACTTGCTTCGGTGGTTCGAATCCACCTCCGCCCATTAATTTAGGAATCTGGGAGTTCGGAAAGCCCATCTCGGGAACTGCGTCCCCGAGATGTACGTTGATTTGTAAATACAAATCAACGAATAAATTTCCAAATAAAATTCCTTATGTGAGCAAGCTCCCAACGGAATTTTCTTCGTAAATTTATTACCTTTCCTCTGTGCTTCCAAATTTATGCGCCCAGATAGCTCAGTTGGTAGAGCAGAGGACTGAAAATCCTCGTGTCGCTGGTTCGATTCCAGCTTTGGGCACTGAGGTAATGGCAAAGTTGCCTCTCATTACTTATACGCGGGTGTAGTTCAATGGTAGAACACCAGCCTTCCAAGCTGGATACGTGGGTTCGATTCCCATCACCCGCTCTTCTTATGAATTGCCGGATCTCTGAATTTCAGAGGTCCGGTTTTTCTATATAATAATTGTGTCAGAATGTCAGACTACCCCATAAAAGCTGATACCCCACAGGAGGACGAACATGAATTTACGCGAATATCTGAAAACCACCAACCTCATCACCGACGGCGCCTTCGGAACCTATTTTGCCGCAAAATACCAGACCCAGGATATCCCGGAGCTGGCAAATATTACTGCGCCGGAGAAGGTAAAGAAGATCCACGAAGAATACCTGAATGCCGGAGCGAAATTTATCAGGACAAATACTTTTGCGTCAAACACAGAAATACTGCAGGAGGATTTTGCGGAAGTTGAGAAAAATATTCAGGCGGCGGTTGAGATCGCGAGAGACGCGGTAAACGGGAGAGATGCCTGGATCGCGGGAGATATCGGCCCGATTCCGGTGAATGGAGCGGAGGACGCGGCGGCAGCGGCGGACGAGTATTATCAGATTGCGAAGACCTTTGCGGAGCGCGGTGTCACAGTTCTGGATTTTGAGACATTCGCGGACCTCGACGGAATTCTCCCGGCGATCAAAAAGATCTGCGCGGAATATGAGATGTTTATCATAGTTTCCTTCTCTGTAAACCAGTTTGGCTACAGTGCGGCGGGACTCAGCGCGAAGCGCCTGTTAGCGGATGCGGCGGCTGTTCCGGAGATCGGTGCGGTCGGCTTAAACTGCGGCGTAGGCCCGGCTCATATGCGCCAGATCCTGGAAAAAGCGGGACGTCCTGGGGATAAGTTCCTGCTGGCGATCCCGAATGCGGGATATCCGACATTGACGAGAAATAAGCTGCAGTTCGGAAACACACCGGCATACTTTGCGGAGAAGATGAAGGAACTTCAGACGCTCGGCGCAGATATTCTCGGCGGCTGCTGTGGAACGACCCCGGAATTTATCGGAGAAATGTCTTCATGGAACGGAATCTTAAACAAGATTGTCCTGGATACAGAGACGGATAATGGGGAGCAGACGGGACATGTCCAGAGACATGGATTCCTTTACGATGAAAACGGAGAGAGAAAGCAGAAAAAGCTCATCGCGGTGGAGCTGGCTCCGCCCTTTGATGCGGATGATGAGAAGCTTTTAGAGTCGGCCCATCTTTTAAAGAACGCGGGCGTGGATGTCCTCACATTCCCTGATTCCCCGTCCGGGCGCACGAGAGTCGATTCCGTCCTCATGGCGAGCAAGGTACGCCAGGCCACAGGCCTTGATGTGATGCCGCATATCTGCTGCCGCGATCGGAATGCTATCGCTATGCGGTCCCTGTTTTTGGGAGCGGCCATCAACGATATCCACAACTTCCTGATCATCACAGGAGATCCGATCCCGTCCACAGCGAGACAGACCGTAAAAGCGGTGTTTAACTCCGATTCCACCGGTCTTATGAAAATCGCGAAGGAAATGAATGAGGATATGTTCGCAAAAAATCCGCTGTGCTACGGCGGTGCCATCAATCAGGGAAGAAAGAACCTGGATGTGGAGATCGGACGTGTAAAGAAGAAGATGGAAGAGGGCGCGGAGTTCTTCCTGACCCAGCCGGTATTTACGGAGGAAGATGCCGCGAGACTGCGCCGGATCAAGGAGGAAACGGGCGCGACGATCCTCTGCGGGATCATGCCGCTGATCAGCAGAAAGAACGCCATGTTCATGAAGAACGAGATTGCGGGTGTCAACGTGACGGACGAGATCGTGGCGAGATATCCGGAGAAAGCGAACCGCAAGGAAGGCGAGGCAGCAGGAATCCGGCTCGCGAAGGAAGTCATGAAGATGGTGGAAGACTTCGCGGACGGATATTACTTCTCATTCCCGTTCAACAGAGTCTATATGCTGCAGGAGATCATGGGAAAATAAAGAACTGCATAGATACAGATTGACAGCTTTTTTTCCTTGTGTTATCATGTCAACCGTTGTATAAAATCGGAAAACCCTTGAAAATACAGGGCTTTTCTTCCTATAGAAATAGTGACGGCATCCCGGCATCCGGAGACGGCCGTAAACGGAGAACAGAAAAAGAATGATTAAAACGATTACAGCCGCAGAGCTGATCAATGGAAGAACCTTTGACCGGACGATCATTGACATCCGTCCGGCGGAGGAATACAAAAAGGGGTCCATGGACGCCGCCTTAAATATCCCGGAGGACAAGCTGGTGGAATATCTGGAGAATCCGGAAGAGGCGGATATGGAATCCGGTACCATCGGCGATGGAAAAGCCTGGGAAGAGGGCGTGAATGTGGGAAAGCTTCTCGCGGCGATCCCGAAGGACAAGCCGGTATGGGTACTCTGTCATACCGGAAATAAGAGTCTTTACGTTGCTGAGCTTTTGAGCGATGCCGGATTTGATGCCGGAAGCGTGGAGGGCGGATACCGTTCCTTCCTGCGCCTGTCCCTGTCCATGATGGTCATGAACGAGGAAGAGGTCACGGAGCGGACGAAAGCCATCGAGCGCAGCATCATCACGAAATACCGCAAGTCCATCTGGAGACGCTTCACAAAGGGCGTCCATGACTACGAGTTAATTAAGGAAGGCGACAAGATCGCGGTCTGCATTTCCGGCGGAAAAGACTCGATGCTGATGGCGAAGCTTTTACAGGAGCTGCAGCTTCACGGAAAGGTAAAATTCGACCTCGTATTCCTTGTGATGAATCCGGGCTACAACGAGGATAACTGGAATATCATCTTAAACAACGCGAAGCTTCTCGGCATCCCGATCAATGTGTTTGAGAGCGATATCTTCAATATTGTCGCTGACGTGGATAAGAGCCCGTGCTATCTCTGCGCGAGAATGCGCCGCGGTTACCTTTACTCCCACGCGAAGGAGCTCGGCTGCAACAAGATCGCATTGGGGCATCATTTCGATGATGTGATCGAGACCACGCTGATGGGCATGCTGTACAGCGGAAAAGTCGAGACGATGATGCCGAAGCTCCACAGCAAGAACTTCGAGGGCATGGAGCTGATCCGCCCGATGTACATGGTCCGCGAGGCGGACATCAAGGCCTGGAGGGATTACAACAACCTTCACTTTATCCAGTGTGCCTGCCGTTTCACCGAGCGCTGTGCGACCTGTGGCGGCGAAAAGGGATCGAAGCGTGACGAGATGAAGGAGCTGATCGCGGAGCTCAGGAAGCGCTGCGACACCATCGACATGAACATATTCAACAGTGTCCACAATATTAACTTAAAGACGGTCATCGGCTATCACAAGGGAGACTGGACGTATAATTTCCTGGATGACTACGATAAACAGTGACCGGTTATGTGTGAGGAAGCCCGGAAGCACAGGATGTAATTGACATTCGAAGGAATCGTCTCCTATAATAGAAGCATACGAAAGAGGGAAAGAAGGAAAGACGTATGAAAAAGGAGAAAATTGCGATCAGAACACTTGCGGGCGCGACGATCCTTGCTTCTGCTATGACCTTTCCGGCATTTGCGGATAACTGGATCCAACAGTCTCAGGGCTGGGTGTGCAAGACGGCCGACGGATATTTACAGACAGGATGGTACCAGGATAACGCCAATGGGGGAAGATGGTATTATCTGTGGCCGGAAGCCGGAACCCGCCTTGGAGTCATGCAGACAGGATGGCTTCAGCAGAATGGAAAGTGGTATTTTCTGGACACAAGAAACGGTTCCAGCGGAGCAATGCTGACCGGCTGGCAGTGGATCGATGGAAAATGCTATTATCTCGACCCGGCGGACGGCGGGGCAATGGCAGCGGCAAAAACGGTTTCTGACGGCAACCATGTCGGAAGTGACGGTGCATGGACAGACGCAGCGGGAAATGTACAGTACGTGGCAGGAAAGGGAATTTCCGGAGCGGGAAATACTGTTAATTCCGGTGCACAGAGCCAGACAGAGGCAGCAAAGGAAGCGAAAGCAAAGAAGCCTGTCTGGTGGGATCGGGAGCAGCTGACGGAGACGCAGAAAATCGCGAAGGAATTTGTAAACAATTATATCACCGATGATATGACGGATTTTGAGAAGGAAATGGAGATCATCCAGTACATGGTCCAGAATATCACATATGATTTTGATAATTTCCTCTCAGATACGATACCGGAAACTTCCTACGGGGCACAGGGAGCTCTGTTATATGGAACCGCGGTATGCTCAGGGTATACGGATACGTTTACGCTTCTTGCCGATGCGTGCGGGCTTGAGACGATGGAAGTCTCCGGCGAAGGAAGAGGGATCGGCGGATGGGGCGGCCATGCCTGGAACAAGATCAAGCTTGACGGCGAATGGTATCATGTGGACGTGACCTGGGAAGATCCGATCATGAATGGTGATCCGGAGAATGGCTACGGATATGGAAATCTTCGGAATGAGTATATCAATATTACGGACTCGAAGATTGCGGAAGATCACAAATGGAGTGCGAAGGAACCTGCATGCAAAGGGACAAAATATGGCCGGGCAGCTGTTTCCAGGTATATGAAAAAAAGATATTAGGTTTTGAGCAGGAGATTTGGTCTTCAGTGAATGGAAAGAGTTTCAATTGACAATTCTTTTCAAACACGCTATAATGAGATTCTATCGGAGATCATGCGGATGTGGCGGAACTGGCAGACGCACCAGCCTTAGGAGCTGGCGGGCAACCGTGGGGGTTCAAATCCCTTCATCCGCATTCTTCTTTAGAATCACGAATCGAATAACTACCAGAATAGGGGAGTAGTCGGCGCCGCTGGCGCAGTAAGGCCAACATACTGGAAATGATCCTGGTTTTACTTTAAATGATGAGACTTATCTGTCGGGAAAAGACAGAGGGGGTCTCTTTTTTTATGCATTTGCAAGCCTTTCACTGGTGGGAAAATCAACAAGAAATAAAATTTGGAGGAAATGATCTATGGGACTTCTGGAATTGTTTATTCTGGCTGTGGGACTGTCGATGGACGCCTTCGCGGTGTCTGTCTGTAAGGGCTTGTCGGTGACGAAAATGGAACCGAAGCATGCGCTGCTCTGCGGCGCTTATTTCGGCGGATTTCAGGCGCTGATGCCGGCACTCGGTTATCTTCTGGGAAGCCAGTTTGAATCCATGATCACCCAGATCGACCACTGGATCGCCTTTGTGCTTCTCGGGATCATTGGATCGAGCATGATCAGAGAATCCAGAGAGGACGAAGAGGAAGAGGTCAGTGCAAGCTTTGATGTGAAGACCATGCTGGCGCTGGCAGTTGCGACGAGTATCGATGCCCTCGCGGTGGGAGTCACCTTCGCGTTTCTCCATGTAAATATCGTCTGGGCGGTGACCTTTATCGGCTGTACGACCTTTGTTCTGTCGGCAATCGGGGTAAAGGTTGGTAATGTATTTGGAATGAAATATAAGTCGAGGGCGGAGCTGGCCGGCGGAGTGATCCTGATACTCATGGGAGTTAAGATCCTGCTGGAGCATCTGGGATTTTTAGGCTGATATAAGATATAAATAGACCTCCGGGATTCTTGACAATGGTATGGCAGACCGATATAATGAGTGAGTATCCGAGAAGCGTACAGCAGTGTACGATGAGCATTGTATACATCAGGGTTCGGCATCATTTGATGCGGACCCTGTAACTATGTTGACATAAGTATGGAAAACGATTCTAATTTTCCGGAAAGTTGAAGAAATATGGAAAAGAGAAACACAAACAGACAGAGAGGACATCGGGACGAGTACCGGCAGCATTCCCCGGCATGGATCCGGGCACAGCGCAGGAAAAGAAAGCGCATCATAAGACGGCGGATCATGATCGGCGGTGCGGTGATATGCATTGTACTGATCACAGGTGTGATACGGATTTTTTCCGGCGGAAAGAGCCATGGAAAAGAGACAGAGGCGGATGCCATCGAGGAATCCACATTTCAGGCCTCCGACATCAGCGTAAATGGAATTTCCTTAAAGGGAATGACGAGAAGTGAGGCGAAGGCCGCTATTGAGAAGGAGTATCCGTGGAAGGTAACGATCACCTGTAACGGGGAGAGTATAAATGCGGATAATCTGCTCGATTCTGATCTGGATGCATTTTTGGACGAGATCTGCACGGGAAAGGCAGAGGGAGAATATACCTTTGCGGTTGAAGATTCAGAAGATCTGCAGGCAGCGGCGGCAGAGGCGGCGGCGGACGCGGCTGCAAAGTGGGACGTGAAGGCGAAGAACAGCTCGATTTCCGAGTATGATGCAGCGACGGATAAGTTCCTGTTTACGAGCGGAACCCCGGGTAAGGCGGTGAATCAGGAGAAGCTTGTGAAGGATCTCGTGGAGGCTGCGACAAGCGGAAACTATGATGCCGTGATCCAGGCCGAGGTCAATGAGAGCCAGCCGGAGCTTTCCGAGGCGGACGCGAGAGAACAGTATCAGAGACTCTCCACGTTTACGACAGAGACTACCGCAAATGAGAAGAGAAATACGAATGTAAAGCTTGCAGCTCAGGCTATCAACGGGACCATCGTTCAGCCGGGTGAGGAGTTTTCCTTTAATAAGGTCGTAGGACAGCGTACTGCGGAAAAGGGATATCAGGAAGCGGCTGCCTACAGTGGAGGCGAGGTCGTACAGGAACCGGGCGGTGGTGTCTGCCAGGTATCTTCCACGATGTACCGTGTGGCATTCCAGTCCGGTATGCAGATCACGTTCCGAAGATCTCATACCTTTGAGCCGAACTACGTAACTCCGGGACAGGATGCGGCCATCAGCTGGGATATTCCGGATTTTCGGTTTATCAATACATCAAAGGCGGCCATCGGTATCCGCGCGAACTACAGCAACCGGAAGATGACGGTCTCCTTCTACGGAGTACCGGTTCTGGAGGATGGAATCACCTGGAGTCTGGAGTCTGAGAAGACGGATGAGCTTCCGCCGCCGGAGCCGACTTATGTGGAGGATCCGACACTGGATCCGGGCACCGAGGTGACACAGAAGGCGGCGACGAACGGCAGCCGCTGGGTTACATATAAGATCGTTTCAAAGAACGGAACCGTTATCGAGAAGACAGAAGATCACGCAAAGACCTACAAGGGACATGCAGCTGTGATCCGCAGAAATACGGGAACCGTAAAGGTTTCACCGGATGAGACGACGGCCGTTGAGTCCACGTCGGCAGCAGCCGTAGACGGAATGCCGGACGGATATGTTCCGGGCGAGAGCGTCGCGCCGGAGAGTTCTGCCGCCGCGACAACAGCCGCCGGCTCTTCCGGCACATCGACAACAGCGGCGTCCACCGGTGGCTCTGAGACAAAGAGCACACACAGTGAGACAACGGCTGCATCGACGACAGCGGCAGCGACTGAGGCAGCGATAACGGCTGCACAGGAGACAGAAGCAACGACGGCAGCCGCGCCAAACGGCCCGGTTGATGAAACAACTGCAGCGGCGCCGACGGAAGCCATTGGAAATATTGCGGGATTTCCGGGAAATTAAATAGAGAGAATAAATAAAACGCACATCATGCTTTCAAGAACCTTAATTATATGGGAGAAAGAAGATGTGCGTTTTGATTTAGTGTGAGAGAAGGAGACGTCGCGGAGCGTAGACAATCGAACCGTTCGAGCCCGGCAGGGCTTGAACATACAAAAAAAGGAGATATCCAGCGGATACCTCCTTTTTTGTATCATTGAAAGCACGAGACGGGATTCGAACCCGCGACCCTCGCCTTGGCAAGGCGATACTCCACCACTGAGCCACTCGTGCGTATCAAGTTACCATCATGATAGCATGGATCTTTTGAAGTGTCAAGATATGAAAAGTATGGTATACTGTGGAGGATATGAAAGAATTTACTGGTCAGGTCAGCACATGGGAGTAAAAGAGAGGAAAAACATTGAAAACATCAGTAAGATCAAAGGAAATGGATATGTTAAACGGAGGACTGGCAGGAAAACTGATCCTGTTTTCGATACCGTTAGCGTTCAGCAGTATTTTGCAGCAGCTGTTTAATTCAGCGGACGTTGCTGTTGTGGGAAGATTTGCAGGGGATCAGGCGCTGGCGGCCGTGGGCAGCTGTGTGGCGCTGGTTGGAATTTTCGTGAACCTGATCGTCGGACTTTCTGTGGGACCGAATGCAGCGTTGGCGAACCTTATTGGTCAGAAGAACCGCGGTAAGATCAACAGCATGGTCCACACAATCCTGACCTTCGGCGCGGTTCTCGGAATTGCGCTTCTCGTGATCGGAATGCTGGTGGCGAGGCTGATCCTGGTGGCATCAGGAACACCGGAGACAGTGCTGGACCAGGCACTCTTATATATCAGGATTTATTTTGTGGGAATTCCGTTTATGGTCGCGTACAACTTTGGATCTGCCATTGTGAGAAGCTACGGGGATACCAGAAGACCAATGTATTATCTGATCGTTTCTGGAGTCCTGAACGTGATTTTAAACCTGATGCTTGTCATCGGGTTCCATATGGGAGTTGAGGGAGTTGCGATCGCCACGCTGATCTCCAATATGGTCAGCGCATTCCTGATCCTTTCCCATCTGTACAACAGGGACGACGAGTTCTGCTTCCGGCCCCATCGCATGCGGATCGATAAAAATGAACTGAAAAGAGTCCTTATGATCGGAATTCCGGCGGGGATTCAGGGTGCGATCTTCTCTGTCTCCAACGTGTTTATCCAGAGTGGGATCAACATGTTCGGAGAGGCGGCTATCGCGGGTTCCTCTCTTGCGCTGAACTTTGAGTATTTTACATACGACATTGCCAATGCTTTTGCCCAGGCGGCGGTGACATTTACAAGTCAGAACTTCGGCGCGGGCAATATGAAGCGGTGCAGAAAGATCTTCTGGCTCTGCCTGCTTTTCGGATTTGGATTCACGGAGATCCTCAGCGTGATTTTTATCGTTGGAAAGGATTTCTTTGTCAGCATTTACACGACGAGCGCGGCAGTGGCGGCGTACGGGATCATCCGGATGGATCGCGTGTGCTCGTTAGAGGGACTGACAGCGACATATGAGGTTACAAGCTCCTGTCTGCGGGGAACCGGAAAATCTCTGGAGCCATCTGTGATCACGATCCTCGGAACGGTGGTGTTCCGTCTGATCTGGCTCACAACAATATTCCGGATGGTGACAACCTTTGATATGCTGATGAATGTGTATGTGGCGTCCTGGCTGTTTTCGGGAGGTCTGATGTTTGTGGTCTACTTCTTCCATATGAGGAAGCTGGATAAGCGGTTTGCGGCAAGATAGAGAGAAAAATCTGTTACTGTCTTCACCGTGCGTAAATAATAAAAAGCGTTTTCCTGAGGGATATCCGTTGATGAGACGACCGGACAGGAGAGCGCTTTTTTAGGTTAAAGACTGGCAGATCAGATGATATGGTCGAGAAGTTATAAGCCAGTTCACACGGTTTGCCGGCTTATAAGTGAATGATCTTCGCCCCCAGAAGCTCTGCGTCGTCCTCCGAATGGGTAGCGACGATCAGGAGCTTTCCGGCGCAGAGCTCTTTGACCAGATCGATCGTGAGCTGCCTTGTATCGGCGTCCAGTCCGGTAAACGGCTCATCCATGAGAATGATCTCGGACGGTGCGAGAATCGCGCGCAGGATCGCGACACGCCTCTTCATGCCGCCGGAGAATTCACAGACGGGTTTATTCAGGGCGTCTTCCGGAAGAAGACGGAGCAGGTATGCGGTCAGAGCTTCGCTGGAATATTGCTTTCCAAGAGCGAAGCGGAGGTTTTCAATGGCGGTATAGCATTCCAGAAGACGGTTTTCCTGAAAAACGGCGGAGATCAGGGGGCGTATCTCACGGAGCCTGCAGAGGTCAGATTTTGATACCGTGCCGGAAGAAGCTTTTATGTCGTTATTGCCGGTATTCCCTGCCGATGTACCGAACAGGATCACACCGGAATCCGGCTTTTCAAGCCCGAGAATCAGCCGGAACAGTGTAGTCTTCCCGTT
>CAKRNI010000066.1 GCA_934370915.1 uncultured Lachnospiraceae bacterium | reverse complement strand
ATCAATCTAAGCAGTATGAATATCTGCTTCCCGCCGGGCAGCCGCAAAAAACATTCTAATTTCTATTGTTCAAGTCATGAAAACAAATCTATCGATCTAAAAACACATCAGGAGGTATGAACGATGAACTACGAAGAATTCTGTGCCGCACTGCAGGAAGAGCTTTTTAACAGACTGGATACCGACTATTCGGTCCACAGGGAACGTGTCCTGAAAAATAACGGAGTTGTGCTCGATTCCCTGACGCTGCTAAGATCCGGAAAACACTGTTCCCCTGTGATCTCGCTGGAGATGCTCTACGAACAGTTTGAAAAGGGCCGGTCTCTGGCGGAACTCTGTGAATATATGATATCCGTCACCGATACAGAACTGCCTCTTTCAGTCACAAATCTCACTTCACTGAACAACTTTGAAGATTTCCGTGACTGTATCGTCTGGCGGCTGATCTCCCGCGATAAAAATGAGGAACTGTTAAAAACCGTCCCCTGGATCCCTTATCTGGACCTTGCGATCGTCTTCTCCCTGATGATCCAGTCCGAGGGTGAAACGCAGATCAGTTCTATCATAACAAGCGCAGTATCCGCCTCCTGGCACATGACAGCGGAAGATCTTTTTACCCTTGCGAGTGAAAACACTCCACGGATCTTTCCTGCGAATTTCCGCCGTCTTGAGGACGTGATCGAGGAATATTTTCCGGGAGCTGCAGACTTTGTACCGGAGGATTGCCCTGTCCCGACACTCTATGTCCTCACAAACGATTTTGCCCACAATGGCGCGGCCTGCGTCCTCTATCCGGATAAATTAAAGGACCTCGCAGACCGGTTTGGAAGCGATCTTCTCATCCTTCCATCCAGTATCCACGAGGTCCTGATCGTCGCAGACTCAGAAACTTTTACGGAACACGATTATCAGGTTTTCCGCAATACGATTAAAAATGTCAACTGTGAATCGGTTCCGCCGGAGGACTTTCTCTCCGATCATCTGTACCGCTATTGCCGGGAAACAGACAGACTGCAGATCTTTACAAAATCCCCTGCAGTCCGGACGGCTGTTTAATTTCGTCTCGCATGACTTCCCTCATGATAGAGATGCACAAGATTCACAACGGAATCCGTAATAAAGATCGCCAGTGCAATCGCGCCGGCCGTATGAAGTGTCACGACCAGATAGCGCATGGACAATGCCTGATCTCCCTGGATCAGATAATATACAGTCCGGTAAATTCCGGCTCCCGGCACCGACGGAAGAATTCCTGCGATCAGAAACACCGTAACCGGCGCTTTCTTGATTCTGGCCAGAATATGGCTTAAAAACGCTACCGCAAGGATCGAAAAGAATGCGGCCTGAAGTGTTGAGTGTGTCAGTTCATTGATCACTAAATACGCCCACCAGGCAAATGCGCCGGAAAAAGCCGCATACGGAAGGAACTTTTTCGGAGTATCCGTCAGGATGGAGAACAGCGCGATCGCCCAGAATGCACTGAATACCTGTATGATCATAAAAGTCCTCCTTCCACGCTGCGGACCACGAGGAGTCCGGCACCAACTCCAAAGGCTACCGCCAGACCTACAACGATTGCCTCCAGGATCCTGGCAGAACCAGCTGCGTAATCACCGTTTAATGTATCGCGGATCGCCGTTGTAAACGTCACACCCGGAACAAGCGGCATGACAGCGCTGACAATGATCGTATCCGAATTCAGCCCCGGATAGGAATGGCAGATCGTCATGGCGGAAAATGCCAGAACAAACGCTCCAAATGCGTTGAAACAGAAATCGTTGAATTTCAGGGCTTTGCCGATCCATGCCGCAGCCGCCAAACACATACCGACTACTGCTGCCGCCAGAAAGTCTCCCAGTGAACCTCCGAACATGGGAGCAAAGAAAGCCGACACGCCTATATATCCCAGCCCCTGTGTCAGTCCGTCATACAGGACCGCTTTCGGTGACTGGATCTCCTTCAGCTCCTTTAGCGCCTCCTCCACGGTAATCTTTCCCTCACAGAAATGGCGCGATACATCATTCACCTGACAGATCCGGTTGATACTGGTGCATCTGGCTGAAACACGCTTGACGCGGGTCAGCGGTTCCTTATTCGGATCACTCAATGTGACGAAGATTCCCGTTCCATATACGATCGTCTCCGTCTGCTCATACTCTGAGCGTTTCAGCATGTGGTTCATGGTGTCTTCCACCCTGTAGATCTCTGCTCCGCTGACCAGCATGAGCTCGCCCGCCAGCACTACGGCCTCTAACAGCGTTTTTTCATTCATTTGTTACCCCTTTTAACCCCTCTTATCTTTGATGACCACTCTCGCAACGGTTCTGTACCTTCCCTGTTGCGAAAAAACATCCATTTAGACCGGCTGCTCAGATGAAATTTTGTATTTCAGATCAGAAGAGACGGCTTCCAATCTGAAATACAAGAAATGCTGCCGACCACGCAAGCACAAGCTGGAACAGGACCATCCCCAGGGTCCATCTCCAGGATCGTGTTTCTCTTTTGATCGTGGCGATCGTAGCAATACACGGTGTATAGAGAAGGCAGAATACCATGAGCGCATAGGCGTTCACCGCAGTGAATCCTGTTTTTCCAAGAATTCCGGAGAGTTCTGCCATTCCTGCTGCCGAGTTAATGTTTCCGATTCCGTAGAGTACAGACATGCTGGAAACAACAACCTCCTTTGCGGAAATTCCGGAGATCAGCGCTACCGCGATCTGCCAGTCTCCAAGTCCCACCGGTCTTAATACCGGAACAAGGATCTGACCGAATTTTGCGGCAAAGCTGTCCGCAACATCAGAAATAAAACCGTTCGGACCCACATTCATGACAAACCAGAGAATGATCGACGCAAGGAAGATCGTCGTTCCCGCCTTTGTCAGATAATCTTTTACCTTCTCCCAGACGTAGATCGCCACAGTTCTAAGGTTTGGGATCTTATATTCCGGGAGCTCGATCAGAAGAGCATTCTCTGTTTCGCTGTCCGTCGTTCTATGTACGATCAGCGCAATGATGATCGCCATGGCAACTCCCACGAGATAAAGGGAATATGCCACCAACATTGCCGAATCCGGGAAAAACATATCAGCCAAAAGGACATAGATCGTCAGTCTTGCGGAACAGGACATAAACGGTGTAATAAGGATCGTTTTTAAGCGGTCTTTCTGATTTTCCAATGCTCTGGTTGCCATAATTGCCGGAACTGTACATCCGAATCCAAGCAGCATGGGCAGGAACGCGCGTCCGGAAAGTCCTACCATTCCCATCGTCTCATTCATGACATAGGCGACCCTTGCCATATATCCGCTGTCCTCGAGAAAGGCCAGCGCAAGAAAAAGAATAAAAATATTCGGAAGAAACGTTAAGATTCCACCGACTCCTGCCAGAACGCCGTCAACGATCAGGGAGATCACCCAGTCAGAAGCACCGCCCGCCTGAAGTGCAGCGAGAACACCCGCAGATAAAAGATCCAGTCCCTGTTCAAAATATCCCTTTAAGAAATCACCGACTGTAAAGGTCAGGAAAAATACGAATGCCATGATTCCGAAAAATACCGGAATTCCAAGGACCGGATGCGTCAATATCTTATCCACACGGTCTGTCATCTGTGATTTTTCTTCCTTGTTGAAAAGACACTCCTTGACAACTGATTCCACATAGTTGTACTTTTCATTGATGATCTCTTTTTCAAAGCTTCGCGGAACAATATTTCCAAGATCGATCGGATGGTCCTTCATGACTTCTTTATCATTTTCGAGCATCTTGATCGCGTGCCAGCGCAGGTTTGTGAGGTCCGGATATTTTTTCCGGAGCAGGTCTTCTACCCGCTGGATCCTGTCCTCATTCTCCCTGTCATAATGGACGATCACGCCCTGCGGACCTTCCTCATAGTGATGTACAACCGCATGCATCAGCACATCCAGTCCCGTCCGCTTTCTGGCGGAAACCGGAACTACCGGTATCTCTCCTAACATCTCAGGAAGTCTGTGAAGGTCGATCTCCATTCCGCGTTCCTCAATAATATCCATCATATTGAGCGCCAGAATAACTGGTTTTTTCAGTTCCAAAAGCTGCAGCGTCAGATAAAGGTTTCTCTCCAGAGAAGACGCATCCACGACATTGATAATCACATCCACATCATCTTCCTCGATACATCGTCTCGTGACGAGCTCCTCCATCGTATAGGAAGTCAGGCTGTAAATTCCGGGCGTGTCGATCACATGGATCTTTCTTCCCTTGTAACTGGTCTCCCCTTCCATTCTCTCGACGGTAACACCGGGCCAGTTGGCAACCTTTAACTTTGCTCCGGTAAACGCGTTAAACAGTGTGGTCTTCCCACAGTTTGGGTTTCCGACAAAGCAGACTGTGATCGGTCTCTCTTCTGTGCTCATGATGCCGCCTCCTCTTTTATATCAATTCCACCTGTAATTCTTCTTCCAAGTGCGAGGCGTGTTCCGCGGACCTTGATGATCATCGTTCCGCTTCTTTTCTTGTTCATCACGAGAAGGCGCGTATTCTCATTTACACCAAGCGCCTCCAGACGCCGGTTGATCGCCTCTTCCACATGGACCGATTCGACCAGATACGTCGCACCAATATTTCCTTCATATAATTTCATCCTGTGTCCATCCTTCACTATCATAATTGACAGAACAGACTCTGTCATCTGGAAATATTGTATTCTTATTGAAAATAATTGTCAATAAGTGCATCCCGGTACATTCGTCCGTCTGGTGCGGTCATGTCACTGTTCTCGCCCAATTTCAGTAAGAGAAGTGGCGATAGCGGCCCCTGTATCAACACACAAATTGCAGCGTGCCGGGAAAAGCTTCATGAATCAAGCATCCTCTGCTTCACTTCCCGCATTCGGTCACGCAGCTTTGCTGCTTCTTCGAAATTCAGCTCCGCGGCAGCCTGACGCATCTTCTTTGTCAGCTCTTTTGCGAGCTTCTCCAATTCTCTTGCGTCCATGGACTCCGGATCTTTTCTGAACTCTTCATCGGATGCGCCTGCAGCCTTAGAGATCGCGATCAGATCACGGACCGCTTTTTTAATAGTCTGAGGTGTGATTCCGTGTTCCTCATTGTATTTCTGCTGGATCTCCCGTCGACGGTTTGTCTCGTCGATAGCGGCCCGCATGGAGTCTGTGATCGTATCCGCGTACATGATCACATGACCTTCCGAATTTCGCGCGGCACGACCGATGGTCTGGATCAGGGATGTCTCTGAACGAAGGAATCCCTCCTTATCCGCATCAAGGATCGCCACAAGGGTGATCTCCGGAATATCAAGTCCCTCTCTGAGGAGGTTGATTCCCACGAGAACGTCAAAGACATCCAGACGCATATCACGGATGATCTCCGCGCGCTCCAGTGTATCGATATCGGAGTGCAGATATTTCACACGGATCCCGGCCTCCCTGATGTAGTCCGTCAAGTCCTCTGCCATCCGCTTTGTGAGTGTCGTGATCAGGACCTTATTGTGTTTTTCCACTTCTTTATTGATCTCACCCACAAGGTCATCGATCTGGCCTTCTACCGGACGCACGGAGATCTCCGGATCCAGAAGTCCTGTCGGACGGATAATCTGTTCTGCCCGAAGAAGTTCATGTTCTGCCTCGTAAGTGGACGGGGTCGCAGACACAAACATCATCTGATTGATATGGGTCTCAAACTCCTCAAAATTCAGCGGGCGGTTATCAAGGGCCGATGGCAGGCGGAATCCGTAATCTACCAGTGTCTTCTTTCTCGAACGGTCACCGAAGTACATACCGCGGACCTGTGGAAGTGTAATATGAGACTCGTCCACGATAATAAGAAAATCCTCCGGAAAATAGTCAAGCAGTGTGCACGGCGGCTGTCCCGGGGCAGAACCCACAAGATGGCGGGAATAATTCTCGATTCCGGAGCAGAAACCGGTCTCTCTCATCATCTCCACATCAAAGTTGGTACGTTCCGCGATCCGCTGTGCCTCCAGAAGCTTGTCCTCACTCTTAAAGAATGCCACCTGCTCTTTCATCTCAGCAAGGATATTTTCCGTTGCCCGCATCATCTTTTCCTTTGGAACAACATAGTGGGAAGCCGGGAAGATCGCCACATGCTCCAACTGCGCCTTCACCTCTCCGGTCAATGCCTCGATCTCCATGATCCGGTCAACCTCATCCCCAAAAAATTCGATCCGGTATGCCTCGCTTCCGGAATAGGCCGGGAAGATTTCCAGCACGTCCCCCCGCACACGGAAGCTTCCCCGCTTAAAGTCCATCTCATTTCTCGTATACTGGATATCGATCAGCTTATGGATCACCTCATCCCGGTCTTTCTCCATCCCGGGACGCAGAGAGATCACCATGTTCTTATAATCGATCGGACTTCCCAATCCATAAATACAGGATACGGATGCCACGATGATCACGTCGTTCCGCTCCGACAACGCCGCTGTCGCCGAGTGACGCAGTTTATCAATCTCGTCATTGATCGCCGAATCCTTTTCAATATAAGTGTCCGTCGACGGTACATACGCCTCCGGCTGGTAGTAGTCGTAATAGGAGACAAAATATTCCACTGCATTATTAGGAAAGAACTCCTTCATCTCCGAATAAAGCTGCGCCGCCAGTGTCTTATTGTGAGCGATCACCAGCGTCGGTTTATTCAGCTGCTGGATCACATTCGCCATCGTGAACGTCTTACCGGATCCGGTTACGCCCAGCAGTGTCTCAAACTGATTTCCCTCTTTAAATCCCTTCACCAGCTGCTCGATCGCCTGCGGCTGATCGCCGGTCGGCTGATATTCTGATACTAATTCAAAATGATCCATATGATTTCTCCTGATCTGTCCATGATATTATTAGAAGCAGTGCAAAAATCCCAACGGCGAAGCCGAACTGGAATACATTCCAGTATAGCATTCCGATAAAAAAAAGTACAGAGCAAACCGAATGTTTGTTCTGTACTCTATTCATTCTATCTCGCAAACCAGTCCTTCATACACTGAAGGACCTGCACAAGTTCTTCCTCATTGATCACGTAAGGCACCATCGCGTAAAGATAGTTTAAAAACGGACGGCTGAACACGCCTCTCTTGCAGGCATATTCCTGATATCCTTTCAGTACCGCCGGATCGTAGACCTCGACGCAGACACAGCCGCCCATGATCCGGACTTCGCGGATTCTTGGATCTGTGAAGCCTTCCATCTCGCGCCGCGTTACTGCCTCTATCTTCCGGATCTTTTCCATGTAATTCTGTGTCTCAAACAGTTCGATCGATGCCAGAGCCGCACTGCACGCCAGCGCGTTTCCCATAAAGGTCGGTCCGTGCATCAGGGCATGTTCCGGAACATCATCGTAAAAACCTTCAAATACTTTCCGGTTCGCTATGGTGGCGGCATGCCCGATATATCCGCCGGTCAGTGCCTTTCCGAGAACCAGAATATCCGGGAGTACAAGATCCGCCACAAAACGGTTGCCGGTCCGGCCGAATCCGGTCGCAACCTCATCGAAGATCAGAAGTACATCGTACCGGTCGCAAAGCTCCCTTGCCTTTTTTAAGAACGAAACATCATACATCCGCATGCCGCCGGCTCCCTGCAGCAGCGGTTCCACCAGCATACAGTTCAGCCTGTCATGATACTTTTCAAAGGCCTCCTCCAGCGCTGCTGTCTCCGTTGGAATATGGACCACATACGGACTTGTCCCATAAGCCTTCAGCACAAAATGATAGTCCTCATCATCTCCCGCTTCCATCGTCTTAAACGTGTCTCCATGATAAGCATGTTCCAGAGCCAGGATCATCGTCCGCTTTTCATCTCCCCGGTTCATGTAATACTGCAGCGCCATCTTTAAAGACACCTCAACCGCAACACTGCCGGAATCCGAAAAGAAGCAATAGTCCAGATCCCCCGGCAGCCAGGAGGCCAGTTTCTCCGACAGCTTTCTTGCCGGTTCATGCGTCAGCCCGCCTAACATGACATGGGAAAACTTCTCCACCTGAGAGATGATCGCCTGATTGATGACCGGGTGTTTATACCCGTGGATCACACTCCACCAGGATGAGACCGAATCGATCATCTTCTGGTCCTTTGTATAAAGATATACTCCGTTCGCGTCCACGATCTCATACGGTGCCTTCATTGTTTTTAATTGTTCATATGGATACCAGATCATCTTTTTCTTCTCCTTATCATTTTTCCGAGGCTTCATACAGCGCCTTTAAATCTTCCGCCTTCATGGAAAGCTCTGTGTCACCGTCCGCCACACAGGCAACGACCGGAACTCCCGTATAGGCTTCACACATGTTCCGGTTATCTTCATGGAGCATATCGCCCTGTCTGTAATGATTTAAAATAATCCCCTTCAGCGCGATCCCCTGCTCTTTGAGATAATACGCAGTCAATGCCACATCGTTGATCGTCCCGAGTCCGGCATCCGCGATCATGAGACAGCCAAGACCACAGGCTTTGACCACCTCCGGCAGGCGGATATCCGCCTCATCGAAGCAGAGCGGACAGAGGATTCCGCCGCTTCCCTCCATCGTTACATACTCATACTCCTCACAAACCTTGTGAAACCCCTCCAGCACGACTTCCATCCGGACCGGATTCCCCTCCAGCCGCGATGCCAGATGCGGTGAGACCGCAGTCTCATAGACATATGGACACATCTCTTCCAGCGGCTGGCGGATTCCGGACATATTTTTTACCTGCAGAGCGTCCCCTGGGATCAGGCTGCCATCCGGCCGCCTCTCGTTGCCGCTCATGGCGGCTTTATAGTAAGCCGCATCCGCACCGCTCTCCCGCAGTTTTTTCACAATCAGTCCCGTCACATATGTCTTACCAACATCCGTTCCCGTACCTGTAATGAAAATATTTTTACTCATATTCTATCCGAGTCTCCCCTCTCTGATCATCGGGATCATTCGCTTTCCGATTGCCGCAGCCAGAAGGCACAGCACGATATCTCCCGGGACTGCCAGCAAAAAGCAGTATAAAAACAGTGGCCAGAGTCCGATCGGCGTATTGATAACAAAATTACTGATCACATAATAATAGACCATACCGAACGCATACACGATAAAGAGTCCGATAAAGTTTGCCGCCAGAAGACGGCTGTAGCCCGGGTGGCTCTTCTCATTAGCGATCCGTCCGGTCACATAGGCTGCCACCGCAAATCCGATGATATACCCAAAACTCGGCTGAAAAATATAGCCCGGTCCACCGCCCTGTGTGAAGACTGGAAGTCCCACCAGTCCCAGCACGATATAGACCACAACTGCCATCGCCCCATTTACAGGACCAAGAAGCAGTCCCGCCAGCATCGTAAATAAAAACTGGAGAGTAAACGGAACGACCGGAACCGGAACCTTAATAAATGCCCCCACCGCGATCAACGCGACAAACATTGCGCACAGCACAAGGTCTTTTGTCTTCATATGTTTCAAGATAGTATCCTCCTAAATTTCCGGGGTGTTCTTAAGATCTGAAACACTCCCCTTTTCCTGTACATGCGCATCATTTTCCGCACCTTTCATACCTTCCGGAACAGCAGCCGCTGTTCCCGGATCCCGGGTGGTATTACAAAGATGGACTTGTAGGAGCATATCATAGAATTTTTAAATTGTCAACCAATTATATTTATTAGGTTGACATTCTCTATATAAAAAAAAGAATGTGCCCTGACACATTCTCGCGCGATTGCCGGCGAAAGCCTGCAGCTTCGCGCGAGTACGTTTCTTCTCTTCTATAAGATCATGGTCTATTCTATCCGCTCAAATGCGATCCGCGGTGTTCCGTCCGGGACATAAATGATTCCACATCTCTCAAAGCCCTGTTTTTCCAGGGCCTTCTGCATCACTTTGTTATTTTCGTGGGTGTCGATCCGGATGTGGGATATGTTTGATCCGGCGAAGCTCATGATCCGGCCGATGACGTTGTGGACGGTGCCGTCACTCGCGACGCGGTGGACAGCTGCGTATGGAGAATCAGACTTCCAGGCTCCCTGTTCGATCACGGCGTAACATGGATCATCGCCGGTAATAAAGGCGAAGACGGCATGGATCGCGCCATTTTCTTCCAGAACATATAGGTTTCCGGCTTCGATGTCCCCCGGAAGCAGGCGCTCAGGGGCGTCCTCTCCGTCCCACTGGCTGAAATTTCCCTGGTCGCGCATAAACCTGCGGGCAGCGGCGTAGATTTCGTGGATCCTAACAAGGTCGGCTGTGGATGCTTTTCTTATTGTGTAGTTGTCTTCTGTCATGGGTCTTCTCCTCTTTCATTGTTTCGCTGTAACAGATTGCTGTTCCTATTGTACCACAGTATTTTTTACAGGACAATGCAGCTTCTCATCCGTGAATTTCTTTTTTCTCATACATCTGCACCAGATCTCCGATCAGAAGCACTCCCACCGGTCCCAGAAGCAGACCTGCCAGACCAAATAATTTCAGACCTACATACATGGAGGCCAGTGACTCCAGCGGCGAAAGGCCAACCTGCTTTCCCATCAGTCTCGCCTCCGAAATCTGCCGCAGAAAATAGCATCCCACATAGACACCAAAGATCACGGCAGCCTTTTTCCACGCTTTTTGAAGGAGCAGAAGGATCCCCCACGGGATCAGGACTGTCCCGGCTCCCAATACCGGGAGGGCATCCAGGATTCCGATCCCACAGCCGAACAAAAATGAATAAGGATTTCCAATCACTGCCAGACCAAAAATACAGACAGCACTGGTGAGAAACAAAATAAATACCTGCGTTTTCAGCCATGCACTCACCACGGAAGCAATCCGTTCCCCCACCACCAGAAACTCCTGCCTGAAGACCGAACGACTCCGCTTTTCCCTGAGATCGTCCATCTCCTGCAGCGTCAGGATCACTGCGGCGAAGTAGATAAAAAAGAGGACGATTCCGGTGACAGCCGCACGGAGCGCTGACATGGAATGACCTACGAGTACCGGCATCGTGGAATTCCTGAATATCTGTCGGACCTCCTCCACTGCTCTCCCCACGAGTTCCACCAGCGCGTCCGCCTTGAGACCCAGCTTCTGTTCCAGAATGCGGCAGATATCTGTCAGCCGCAGATCAAGTTTGGAAAGCCAGTCCGGAAATCTCCGGATAAAAAGCCCTGTCTGGTTCACTGCCATGCTGCCGCCCACATAAAGAAATCCAAAGATCAGGCATGACAGCACCATAAGCTCGATCCCACCGATCAGAGACACCGGCAGGCGGCGCATCTTCCCATGATACGGCACTGCAATGCGGTTTGAGAGAAACCGGACCGACGGGCGCAGAAACAGAGCCGTTCCATATGCACATAAAAAGGGAATCACGAGGGGTAACAGATAACGGAACGCTCCGTATACCGCACCCGTGATTCCCAGAATCAGTAGAAATTTCTTCAGTTTTTTCTCAGGACTTACCATGGAATCACCCGTTTTCTGATTTGTACTTCCTTTGTACTGCTCATAGTATGGACGGAAATTCCCGGGCTATTCGTCCCTGATGACAGATTCTCCGGACTGGTCCATCACACGCTTTCAAACAACTGAAATATACCGCCCGCCGGCTCCATCTCAAACGTCATTTCTTTCTTCGTCACCGGGTGGAAAAACGTCAGCGCAGACGCACAGAGAGCCACAGGCTCTCTCCTCTCCGCTGCCTGCGCTTTTGCTGCTCCCGGATTTTCCTTCACAGGATTTCCCTCAGGCATGCCATACTTCATATCCCCATAAAGCGGCGTTCCATGGTACGCCATCTGCACGCGGATCTGGTGATGCCTTCCGGTCTTCAGCGCAACTTTTAAAAGACTCAACTCCGTTCCCGGCAGCCCTGCTGCCTCTCCATCGATCGTCTTTAATACTTCATAGGACAGCTCCGCCTTCTTCGCGCCGGTTATCCCCTTATCCACAACCTGTGAATAATTCCCATCCGGTGTTTTCACCAGATAATCCACATAGTTATCCACCGCATTCACAGGTCTTCCGTGGACAACTGCTGTGTAGATTTTTTTCATCTTATGGCTCTGAACCTGCTCACTTAAAGCCG
>CAKRNI010000065.1 GCA_934370915.1 uncultured Lachnospiraceae bacterium | reverse complement strand
GCATTGGAGATGATCTTTCTAAGATCCGTGGACTTCTGGTGGATCCGTGATACCGTATTCTTTTCCGCGTAGTACCGCTCGAGGAGTTCACTGATGGAATCAAACTTCACAGTTCTGTAATTTCCACCTTCCATCATCGTCAGCGGGACAGCGGCAAATTCGATGGGTTTTTCTCCCTCGTAGATAATATTCGGGGTGAAATTGCCCTCGCGGATATCGTCCATGATCCAGTTGAACGCGTGGAAGAGGTGTGTGAGTTCCGCGTCGGAAAATTCTTTTGCGGAGATATCCCCGTCTAAGGATGCCAGATGGCAGATCTCAGCGGCAACCACGGGACTTAAGCCGGTAAGATCCATGTAGAGCGCTTTGGAAAGATTCTGCGGTGTGCTGTGCAGAAGCTCTTTAAATTCCGTTTCCGTGATCGTAAGCGGATTCTTCTTCTCACCGGAGTGGGGAATAAAATAATCTCTTCCCGGGAGGACTTCCCGGACAGAGCTTACCTGAGCCGAGATATGTTTGATGCTGTCTAAGATCACGTTATTCTCATCGCAGAAGATGATATTGCTGTGTTTTCCCATGAGCTCGATCACGATAAATTTTCTTCTGAGATCGCCCATCTCATCCAGATGCTCCACCTCGATCCGGACGATTCGCTCCAGCCCTGGCTGGGTGACAGAGATAATCCTGCCATTGGCGATATGCTTTCTTAAGAGCATACAGAAGTTCGGGGCCGTCATCGGGCTCGGTTTATTGTTTGCCGTAAAATAGAGAAGCGGGAGACTGGCGTTGGCTGAGACGAGCAGCCGCACGTTCTCCCGGTTTCCTTTTATCGTAAAAAGTAATTCGTCCTTTTCCGGCTGGGCGATCTTTGAGATCCTGCCGGAGACGATCTTATCGTTCAGATCGCGGACCAGATTCGCGATCACAATTCCGTCAAATGCCATTGTTGTGGTGGTTCCTTTCTGACAACAGCTCCGTCTGGAATGTCAAAAACCGTGACTGTGGAATCTGCTGTCTCTATATAGATTTTGTACAAAATATGGAATGCCGGACAGGGAAGGAGATAAGGCCTTAACCGATTTCCGGTGGAACATTATCCGGCAAAGTTTTCCTTAAAAATCTTCTCGATCGCGGCTGTCAGTTCCGCTACGGAATGTGTCCGGCTTCTGGAACACTCCCTCGCAGGGCGTCCGCAGAGCAGACAGGTCCGTCCCGGTTTTCCGATATCACTTCGGGAGATCTTTTTCCCATCCCGTCCGATGATGTCGATATCGTAAAGACGTCCAAGCTTTGACGCGTCCTCCAACGGCACCAGCAGACGCTTTACATCAAGGGCATCCGCGTCCACGCATAAGAAGGCCTCCGGACCTGTCCGATCCAGGATCAGACTGCGCTTTAAGACCGGGATACCGGAAGCGGATAACGCCTGAAGGATCTCCTTCAACGCAAGCTCAAAGGTCTCCGGCACATAGGGAAGGACCTTCACAGGACCCGGAATATTCAGGGTGAAGGAGACGAGAACTCCTGAATATTCCGCGAGAAGTTTCTCCTGTACCCAGACACGCCGCTCTCGGGCATTCAGCATATCCGGCAGTTCTGCCTCCGCACCGATAAACTGTTTTAATTCTTCTTTTTCTGTTTCACTCAATAAAAAATGTTCCATAAAAACCTCAAATTCTGAAAATACGGAGACTCCGTGCAGGATCCGTTAAGTGTTTTTTGCCGGATTGCGGAGCGCGTGCAGGATCTCGAGAAATCCCTTCATATATTTTGTCAGATACATGTCCTTCCGGTAGCAGGCGTAAAAGTGCCGCGGATTCTCTACACCGAGGATCGGATAGGAAAAGTAAGGGGATTCCGCGGAGTTAGAGGTATCCACATAGGCGTCCGGACACGCCATAACAACAGGGCTCGACGCTACTACATGTTTTCCAATCTCAATACTGATCGTCTCAAGATCGATCTTCGGCTTCATATCTCTTGTGATGAAGAGAGCGTCCTGAATCGACCGGACGGAGTGTCCGGGGCGGCTGGAGACAAAGGTCTCATCCTTTGCCTCTAAAATATCGATAGGCGTTCCGGGCCGGATTCGTTTTGCGAGTGTGCAGTCTCTGTTCACGATGAGAACGAGTTGTTCCTCCTGAATCAGGTCATAATATAGATCCGCATGCTTCGGAAACGTGGTCAGGAGTGCGATTCCGACCTCCCCCTCCAGAACACTTTTTTCCATCGTCGCGGACCCCTGCTCGTGAAGCTCGATCTCCACATGGGGGAATCGTTTTTTAAAACGCGGATATAATTCCGGTAAAAGCTCCATGCCGCGCTGGACGGAGATACCAAGGCGGATCTTTCCGAATTCCTCATTGCTGAGTTCTTCCACCTGCTTCTTCAGGTTTGTGGAGATCGTCGTCACCTGCCTCGCGGCTTCCACATAGAGCTGCCCCGCAGGAGTCAGTGTGATGGGCTCCGTGGAACGGTTAAAGATCGGAGCGCCGAGATTGCTTTCCGCTGTCTTTATGATCTGGCTCAAAGAGGGCTGGGAGACATAGAGTTTCTTTGCCGCGCTCGTAAAGCTGCCTTCCTTTAAGACGGTCAGAACGTACTGCATGTGTTTTTCATTCATGAGAGGGGCACTCCTTTCCATAAAAAATTTGTAAAAAAATACACCGCTCCAACTGAAATTCCCTGATATTTTGCGTTCCTATATTCTATCATATCACGATTGAAAATTCAACGTGCGGAAAAAGGACACCGCAATTTCTCTCATAAGAATTCTCCTATATTCACTATAGACGGATATGTATTGGATTAAAAAAAATACAAGTGATATAGTAAAGCCATAGAAAGTTATAGAACTCAAGCGGGAAACAAAAGCGATTTTGTGCATCCTGCATAAAAGAAAAACGGAACGTCCGGCGGCAAGACATTTACATAGAAATGGCAGCAGCGGACCATGCGGCCACCTGAAAAATGGTAGCAGACCGTGAATGATCACAGGAGGGATTATATGGAAATCAAGAAGACAGCCATGGCCGGCACACTGGAATCCAGCGATGCTCAGGTCACTGTTGAACCGGGCGATGGAACGATCGAGCTCACCATCGAGAGCAGCGTGATCCATCAGTACGGCAGACAGATCAGAAAAGTCACATTAGAGACTCTGGACCGTCTCGGTGTTGACAATGCGAAGGTCACGATCTTCGATAAAGGAGCTCTCGACTGTACCTTAAAGGCGAGAGTTGAGTGTGCGGTCTACCGTTCCAACGGCATCACCGAAAATCTTCCGTGGGGAGGTGTCATCAAATAATGCATCCGAATAAAAAACGCTTAAGAAGATCCATGATGTTTTTAAACTGCCAGAAACCGGGCCTCATCAAGGATCCGTACATCTATAAACCGGATTCCATCATGTTGGACCTTGAGGACGCAGTTGCGGAGAACCAGAAGGACGCAGCAAGATATTCCTTATATCATGCACTTCAGGAGATCGATTACCGCGGTGTTGAGAGAGTCGTAAGAATCAATGGTCTTGACACCCCGCACTGGAAAGAGGATATCCGTGTCTGTGTTGCCGGAGGTGCCGATACGATCCGTATCGCAAAGACCGAGACAGCACAGGATGTTAAGACCGTTGAGGAGCATGTCCTTGCGGCAGAGAAAGAGTTTGGACGCCCGGAGGGAAGCACGCTCTTAATGGCAGCCTTAGAGTCCTGCAAAGGCGTTTTAAATGCTCTGGAGGTATGTCAGTCCTCTGACAGACTCATCGGAATCGCTTTATCCGGCGGAGATTACACAAAGGACCTCCAGACAACGATCACAGGAACCGGAGTGGAGCTCATGGGAGCGAGACAGCACATGATCATGGCAGCGAGAGCGGCGGGCGTTCAGTGCTGGGATACGGTGTTCACAAACCTTGACGACATGGAAGGTTTCGAGAATGAGACAAGAATGATCAAGATGATGGGCTTCGACGGAAAGTCACTCGTAAACCCGAGACAGATCGCCATTGTCCACAAGATCTTCACACCGTCGGAAAAAGAGATCATCTTCGCAGAGAAGGTTGTCCGCGAGATCGATGATAAGAAGGCAAAGGGAATCGGCGTCTTCACCGTTGACGGAAAAATGATCGACATCGCATTCTACGACGGAGCAAAGAGAACACTCGCCATGGCAAAAGCAGCAGGCGTTTATAAGGGGGATTTATAAGATGATCAATGCAGTTGGAAGAGAAATTCCCGAAGAGGTCTTAAAAGCAACAGGCAAGGAGCCGTTCAAGGGTGTCTATGCCTATGATAATTATGAATATACAAAGGCGGCTCCGACCGTCCGCACATTAAATGACCCGACAAGAAGCAAGCTTGTCGAGAACATCCACGATGCCCTTGTAAAATGCGGCATCAAGGACGGTATGGTCCTTTCCTTCCACCATCATTTCCGCGAGGGCGACTATGTGGTAAACATGGTCATGGAAGAGGTCCATAAGATGGGCATCAAGGACATCACGATCTGTGCGAGCTCCTTAGGAAAAGCTCACGATCCGATCG
This sequence comes from uncultured Lachnospiraceae bacterium, assembly GCA_934370915.1. Classification (GTDB taxonomy): domain Bacteria; phylum Bacillota; class Clostridia; order Lachnospirales; family Lachnospiraceae; genus Pilosibacter. The sequence continues at coordinate 7,889 of CAKRNI010000065.1, read as the reverse complement.
TTCCGTATATTGAGGACGGCACCATCACGGGAATCCAGTCCTCCGGTGTCCGCGGAAAGATCGGTGAAGCGATCTCCACAGGACGGTTAAAAAACCTTGCGATCATGCGCTCCCACGGCGGACGTGTCCGCGCCATCGAGTCCGGCGAAGTCCATATCGATATCGCCTTTATCGGCGCTCCGACCTGTGATGAATACGGAAACATGCGCGCAAACGGCGGAAAGAGCGATTGCGGCGTATTATCCTACGCGATGGTCGATGCCCAGTATGCGGATAAGGTCGTTGCCGTGACAGACTGCCTCGTTCCGTTCCCGAACATTCCGGCAAGCATCTCCATGGTAGACGTGGACTATGTGTGTGTTGTGGATGAGATCGGAAATCCGGCAAAGATCGCGACAGGTGCCGCAAAACCGACGACCGATGTCAGAAAGATCATGATGGCAGATTACTGCACAAAGTTTGTTGTCAACACACCATACTTTAAGGAAGGTTTCTCCTACCAGACAGGTGTCGGCGGAGCTTCCATCGCCTCCACGATCTCCCTCGGAAAGATCATGGAAGAGAGAGGTATCCATATGGGACTTGGCCTCGGCGGAATCACCACTCCGATGTGTGATCTGTTGGCGAAAGGCCTTGTAAATAAGCTTGTTGATACCCAGGATTTCGATCAGGGTGCTGTCGAATCCATCAAGAAAAACCCGAACCACTTCGAAATCTCCGCATCCGAGTACGCAAACCCGTTCAACAAGGGTGCTTATGTCAACAAGCTGGATTTCGTAATCCTTGCATCTCTTGAGGTTGACGTAAACTTTAACTGTAACGTTGTTGTCGGTTCCGACGGCATGATCACAGGTGCCCAGGGCGGACATCCGGATACGGCGGCGGGAGCAAAGTGTACGATCGTCATCGCTCCGCTGCTTCAGGGAAGAATCCCGGCAATCTGTACAAATGTTACGACTGTTACAACACCGGGTGAGTCTGTTGACGTGGTAATCACAGATTATGGTATTGCCATCAACCCAAGAAGACAGGACCTCATCGAGTGCATGAAGGATGTTGACCTTCCGTTCTGTACGATCGAAGAACTCCGTGACAAGGCATACGCCATGGTCGGAACTCCGGATCCGGTACAGTTTGATGACCGCGTAGTGGGCGTGATCGAGGCCCGTGACGGCACTATCATCGATGTAGTCAGAAAGATCAAGGATTATGAGTTTACCTCAGATGTAAAGTAAATAGTTTTCCTGAATTCAGATAGAATCGAGCAGCCGCTCTTCTTACCCCACAGACGGCTGCAATCTACCCTCTTTTTAAACACCCCGGAGATCCAATCGGAATTCCGGGGTGTTTTCCTGCCCATAAGGTTCCTGTTCATAAAGATTTCAAAATCTTTTGATTTACAGAATCTGGTTGACTGTATTTTTTATTTGCCGTATAATAAAAGTTATCTATGGGAAAGCGAGGCATGTCTGATGATTAAGAGCATGACCGGATTCGGCCGCCACGAGATGGTGACGGACGAGTGTAAGATTTCAGTAGAGATAAAGGCGGTTAACCACCGGTATCTGGATCTGGGAATTAAGATGCCGAAGAAATTCAATTACTTCGAGGCATCCATGCGTACCCTCTTAAAGGATCATATCCAGAGGGGAAAAGTAGATATATTTGTAACCTACGAGGACTATACCGATGCGAAGGTATTCCTCAAATATAACAAATCCCTTGCGCAGGAATATATGGACAGCTTTAAAAAGATGTCCGATGATTTCGGCATCGACAACGATGTAAAGGTGTCCATGCTGGCAAGGTGCCCGGAGGTCCTCACGATGGAGGAAGTTCCGGAGGACGAAGAGCATATGTGGGAGCTCTTAAAGGACGCTTTACTTAAGGCCTGTGAGGGTTTTGTGGAGTCCAGAATCCGTGAGGGAGAGAATTTAAAGAATGACCTGATCGGAAAGCTTGACCACATGCTGACGTTGGTCGATTTTATCGAGGAGCGTTCCCCGAAGGTGATCGCGGAGTACCGCCAGAAGTTAGAGGACAAGGTAAAAGAACTTCTCGCTTCCGCCTCTGTGGACGATTCCAGGATCGCGACGGAGGTTACGATCTTTGCCGATAAGATCTGTGTGGACGAGGAGACCGTCCGCTTGAGAAGCCATATCGAGGGAATGAAGAAAGAACTTTTGGCTGGTGGCAGTGTCGGAAGAAAGCTCGACTTTATCGCTCAGGAGATGAACCGGGAGGCAAATACGATCCTCTCGAAATCCACGGATCTTGAGATCTCTGACCGCGCGATCCTCTTAAAGACCGAGGTCGAGAAGGTAAGAGAGCAGATCCAGAATATTGAATGATCAGGGGGCATTTGTAATGCAGACAAAAGGAGTCCTCGTTGTAGTTTCCGGGTTCTCAGGAGCCGGAAAAGGAACCGTGATGAAGGCGCTTTTAGAAAAATATGATAATTACGCGCTTTCTGTATCGGCCACAACAAGAAACCCGAGACCGGGTGAGGAAAACGGAAGAGAGTATTTCTTCCTCACAGAATCCCAGTTTGAGGATATGATCAGAAACGACGAGCTGATCGAGCATGCGCGCTACGTGGACCATTACTATGGAACACCCAGAAAATATGTGGAAGATAAAATGGCTGCGGGAAAAGACGTGATCCTTGAGATCGAGATTCAGGGTGCGTTGAATATCAAAAAGAAGTTCCCGGACGCCCTTCTCGTGTTTATCGTTCCTCCGACTGCGGAAGACTTAAAAAAACGTCTGATCGGACGCGGAACGGAAAGTGCGGAAGTGATCGAGAAACGTCTCCGCCGTGCTGCGGAGGAATCCGATGGAATGGATCTCTACGACTACATCGTTGTCAATGACGATGTTGATACCTGTGTGGAAGACCTTCATGGTCTGATCCGGTCCAGCCACTTTAAGGAGTCTGCCAATGCAGATCTGGTGGCGAGAATGAAGCAGGAACTGTGCGACATGACAAAATAAAGAATGTATCCGGAAAAATGCCATGAGCAGAACCGGATACTTCAGATAATGAAGAAAACTAATTTTAAGTGATCTGAAAGGGGCATTTTATATGTTACATCCGTCTTATACAGACTTAATCGAAGCCGTAAACAGCGACGTTGAACCGGGCGAGCAGCCGGTCGTTCAGAGCCGTTATTCCATCGTTATTGCAGCATCCAAGCGTGCAAGACAGATCATTGCGGGAGATGAGCCGCTGGTAGCAGGCGCTGCGGGAAAGAAACCGCTTTCCACAGCTGTTCAGGAGCTTTATGAGCAGAAAGTAAAGATCCTCACAGAGGATGAGGAGCCGGAGATCGAGACAGATTTCGAAGTAAAAGACAGAACTCCGGAAGAGATTAAAAAAGAAGAAGAGTACGCTGAGGAATAAACAGGTTCCCTTCCGTGGTCCGGGTTTCAGTCCGGCCGCGGAAGGAAATATGAAAGAAAAGGAGGAAAACGGCTGAATCGGGCTTAAGTTTCCTCTTTTTTTCGCTGGCGGCTGGAGTTTTAAGAACCGGTCTGTTCTGGCGGCAGTTACGCACAGAAAGGAAATACGAACAGAATGAATTTACTTTTCATATCACTGGGCTGTGATAAAAACCTTGTGGATACGGAAAAAATGCTGGGAATCCTCGGAAAAGAGGGATACTCCTTTGTCGATGATGAGAACGAGGCAGATATCGTTGTTGTAAACACCTGCTGCTTTATCGGAGACGCAAAAGAGGAGAGCATCAACACGATCCTTCAGATGGCGGAATTAAAGAAAAACGGTCGTTTAAAGGCACTGATCGTCACCGGTTGTCTTGCGCAGCGTTACAAGCAGGAGATCATCGACGAGATCCCGGAGGTAGACGCAATCCTCGGAACGACATCCTATGAGGCTGTAGGAGCGGCGATCAGGGAGGTTATGGACGGTGAGACGCCGGAAGTGTTTGAGAGCATCGATGCCCCGGTGAGCGCGACCACCGAGCGCCTTGTGACAACAGGCGGACACTACGCGTTCTTAAAGATCGCCGAGGGCTGCGACAAGCGCTGCACCTACTGTATTATCCCGTATCTCCGGGGAAAATACCGCAGTGTTCCGATGGAACAGCTTGTAAAAGAGGCGGAAGAGCTTGCAGAAAAAGGTGTGAAAGAGCTGATCCTTGTTGCGCAGGAGACTACACTTTACGGAAAAGATCTTTACGGTGAGAAAAAACTTCCGGAGCTCTTAAGACGTCTGGCAGCTGTGTCCGGTATCCAGTGGATCCGCCTCCAGTACTGCTACCCGGAGGAGATCACCGATGAGCTGATCGAGACGATCAAAACTGAAGAAAAAGTCTGTAATTATCTGGACATCCCGATCCAGCACGCAAGCGATGCGGTGTTAAAGCGGATGGGAAGAAGAACCAACAATAAAGAGATCCGCGGGCTGATCGCAAAACTCAGAAAAGAGATCCCGGACATTGCGCTCCGCACCACCCTGATCTCCGGTTTCCCGGGTGAGACTGAGGAGGACCATGAGATCCTGATGCAGTTTGTCGACGATATGGAATTTGACCGTCTCGGCGTATTTGCATACTCCCCGGAGGAAGATACTCCTGCATTCAGCTTTGAAGATCAGGTTCCGGAGGAGGTAAAGCAGGACCGCCGCGATGAGATCATGGAACTCCAGCAGGAGATCGCTTTCGAGAAATCCGAGGCAATGAAGGGACGTACTCTGGAAGTGATGATTGAGGGCAAGGTTGCTGATGAAAACGCCTACGTTGGACGTACCTATATGGACAGTCCAAATGTAGATGGCCTTATCTTTGTAAACACCGGACTTTCCCTGATGTCCGGAGATTTCCTTAAGGTACGCGTCACAGGCGCGTCCGAATACGATCTGATAGGGGAGGCAGAGGATGAATTTACCGAATAAACTGACAATATTACGAGTGATCATGATCCCGTTTTTTGTAGCCGCTCTTCTTTATGACGGCGGCGCAAACCAGAATATGCGTTATGTGGCAGCGGCGCTCTTTATCATCGCGAGCCTGACCGATATGCTGGACGGAAAGATTGCGAGAAAGTATAATCTGGTAACAAATTTTGGAAAATTTATGGATCCGTTGGCGGATAAACTGCTGGTCTGCTCCGCACTGATCTGTATGATCGAGCTTCGTGAGCTTCCGGCCTGGATGGTCATCATCATTATCAGCCGTGAGTTCATTATCAGCGGTTTCCGTCTGGTGGCATCCGACAACGGTGTTGTCATCGCGGCGAGCTACTGGGGAAAATTTAAGACCACATTCCAGATGATCGGTGTGGTTCTTCTGATCTTTAACATTCCGGCATTGTCCACATTGACGACGATCATTGTCTGGATCGCTCTTGCGCTGACAGTTATTTCACTTGTTGATTACATTGTGAAGAACGCCGGCGTTCTTACGGAAGGAAAAATGTGATGATTCGAACAGAACAGGGTTATGCCCAGATATTTAAAATTTACGGAAAAAGTGAGACGGAAGTAAAAGAGAAGCTTCAGGAACTCTTAAAGCGCGGAGGCGCAGTCGTGATCTATACGAGACGCCGCGGAAAAGATGTCCATGTTCTCGCGGAGACAGAAGCGGAAGATGAGGAGTCGGCAAAAACGATCTTAAAGCCGGTGGCGAAAGAGATCAAAAAAGCGCTCGGTGATATGTATTATTCTACAAAAGAGAATGAGACGATGGAGGAGACGGTTGTACGTCTTCTCACTAAGTACGGACTCACTGTGACTACCGCAGAATCCTGTACAGGCGGAATGGTGGCTGCAAAGATCATCAATGTGGCGGGAGCCTCTGACGTATTTGAGCAGGGCTATATCACGTATTCGAACAAATCAAAGAGAAAGATCCTTGATGTCAGCAAGATGACCTTAAAGAAATACGGCGCAGTCAGCGAGCAGACCGCAAGAGAGATGGCCCTCGGCGGAGTTCTTGCGGCAGACTCAGATGCCTGCGTGGCAGTTACGGGGCTTGCCGGACCGGATGGCGGAACAGAGGAGAAGCCGGTGGGACTTGTATACGTTTCCTGCTGCATGAAGGACGATGTGATCGTGGAAGAATGCCATTTCCACGGTACAAGACAGGAGATCCGGGAACATGCCGCGGTTACGGCGCTGGATCTTTTGAGAAGAATGATTATCAGATCAAAGCAGTAGATCTGATCTGGGCAGAAACCTGAGAATGGAAAAATGTCCGCAAATATAAGGGATAAGCAGGTGAAACATGCGCTGGTATGAAAAGCTGTATGTCGGGGAAAAAGCAAAAAAGCACAGATATGAAACAATTCAGGCGGTCCGGAATGGAAAGCCTATGGGGTTTTATGTCCTGACTCCGGCGGCGGGAGAGAGAAATCTTCTGGACATCTATCCGGCGCTGACACTGAAGCTTCCCTATTATGAAAAACAGGATCTTCTGATCATTGGGATCGCTGCTGATTTTGAGGACGCGTCGATGCTGGCGGGGCGGATCATCTGCGAGGTTTATAAAAAGACCGGCGGATATGACGTGAACTCCTTTCTTTTCGGAAAGGGGTGCTGCGAGTGATCCATATTTTGCTGATGATCCTGAAAATCATCGGGGTCATCCTGTTAGTAATTCTTGGCTTACTGCTTACTGCGGTATTGCTGATCCTGTTCGTTCCGGTCCGGTACCGGGCGGATATCTCCTTCGACGGAAAACCGGACGGGGAGGCAGCGGTGAGCTGGCTTTTACATCTCGTGCGGATCCGGGTGAGTTATCACGAACACGCGGATGTTTCCGGGCGGGTGCTGTGGTTTAAGCTGTTCGATATGAGGCTGTGGCCGGCGGAGGATGATTCGGAATCGGAGCCGGAGACGATTTTCACAGAAGCTGAAAAGGTGCAGGTGTTGTCAGAAGATAGATCTGAGGACAAAAGCACAGAGGCACCTGTTTTAAGTGAACCTGAAAGACAGGAAATATCTCTGGAAACAGTTGTGGAAGCGCCGAAAGCCGAAGAGAAAAAAACTGCAGAGAATAAGAAGACAACCGTCCAGGTGGAAGCGGAATCAGAAGATGAAGAATTTGTTGTACACGCAACGGAGCTTAGTTCGGAATCAAGTGAATCCCAGAAAAATTCTTTCCAAAGCGTCCCGCCAGCAGACACTTTAGAAAGCTCTTCGGATACCACCCCCAAAGAAACGGTTGGAAATGAGGAAAGTTCGAAAAAATCTAAGCCTCGTTTCAGCGTAAAAATTAAAGAAAAACTGATTCAGCTTATAAATAAACTGCGGGCACTGTTGGCTCGGCTCCGGGAGCTGCCCGGAAAGCTCCAGAAGCTGGCTGATGGAATATCAAAAAAGAAGATTTCTCTGGAAAAGACCTGGAACAGCATTTCGATGTTCTGGCACGACGAGCAGAACCGGAAAGCGTTTCATCTTGTCTGGAAACGAACAAAAAAACTTGTTCATTATGTACTCCCGAAGAAGCTTCAGGGCCGGATCCACTTTGGATTTGACGATCCATACGATACCGGACAGGTTCTCGCGGCTGTCAGTCCGTTTTATAGCTTATACGCGAGAACACTGACTCTGGAGCCGGATTTCACCGGAACAGCTCTCGACGGCGAACTTCATCTCAAAGGCCGGATCGCTCTGTGGTATCCGCTTTGGACGGCAGCAAGACTATTTATCAGTAAGGATTTCAGAAGACTTCTTCGCTTTTTAAGGAAAAGGGACTCCGGAACGAAGAAAGCATAAATATCGTAGGTACAGAAATGCAGCTTTCATAATTCAAAAGCTTTGGGTCTGATAATTGCTTTGAAAAAGACAGCTGTGAAAATGTAAATTTAGGAGGAATCGGTATGGCAGAAAATCAGTTTCCATCTACCGTGGACGCACTGTTTAAGGG
>CAKRNI010000064.1 GCA_934370915.1 uncultured Lachnospiraceae bacterium | reverse complement strand
TTCATAAGCCAGCTTCTCGCAGTTCTGGACTGCTTCCACTGATTTCTGTGTAAATTTGCTGATATTCATGATCGCAAACCTCCCTTCATTGATGAAGTTCATTGTTATCTATATGAAAGAATTTTGGAAGAGCTCTACCGCCGTCCTGCTGCCCCGTCTAATTTTGTCCGGCGGGGAAACAATCCGGTGTCGGAAACTCACGTTTCTTTGCGGCTCCTCTTTGTTCTGCATGTAATATAACACACGTTGTTAGCACTGTCAAGTGCTGAGTGCTAATTTTTTGTGAAAAATTTGTGCCTTATACGAGTCATGGATTGTTCCGAACACTTCTTTATAAGGAACAACAAAAAAAGACCACCGTTTCCACAAATCTCTCTGTGAAAACAGCAGTCTTTTCCTGAATGGTCAATGTTCTCCATTTGTCTCATATACATACAGGGAGAATCGATCCCCATTTATGATCTGAATTCCCGCATACAATGGCTCATTATCCTGATCATATGCTGTACTTCTAACGAACATCAGATAATCGCCCTTTCGGACTTCGAGTAATTTTGCTTCCTCCTGTGTTGCTCTGCAAAGCTCAATCAGTTTTTCTGAGCTTGTAACCTGCATTCCCACTTTCTCTTTCAAATAATCAAAAAGGGAATTATCCTCAAACTGAGCTTCTAACAGGAACGCATATTTTAACGGAAAATAGTTTTTTTCAATTACGACCGGTTCTGAATCCGCGAATCTAAGACGTGATATAAAGATCACTTTACTGCCCGCCTCAATTCCAAGCCTTGCCGCAATCTTTTCATCTGCATCCACAATTTTATTTTCCAGCATATGTGCCCCCGGCACGACTCCCATCTGCTCACACATCTCGCTGAAGCTCTGAAGACGTTTGATATTTCTGGAAAACTTTGGCTTTGTTACGAAGGTTCCCTTTCCCTGTTTCCGAACAACAAGTCCTTTTTCCATGAGGGAACCGATTGCTTTTCTCACGGTGATCAGACTGACACCATACGTCTTTGCCATCTCTGATTCCGTCATGATCTTATCTCCCGGTTTATATCTTCCGCCTTTGATATCCTTTTCCACTGTATCCATAAGCTGAACATATAACGGAGTCATCGCATCCTGCTTTAACATTCATTTTCCCCCACTGTCTAAATTCTTTTCAATACTATTCTAATAACAGCTCAGACAAATAGCAAGGACAATTTCCTTTCCAGAGCAAGTTCCCTGTTCGATCCCAAAATTTTTACAGGCAGTCACCAGGCTCCGGATCCTCAAACGGAACGCCGTATCCAAAAGCGCCTCTCACCATACATGTCTTTGCAGCGAATTCAGCTCCCTTTTCCATTGCTGTCTCGATTTTTTCTCCATCTGAAAGGGAGAGTAAAAAGGCAGTTGTAAAAGAATCTCCGGCTCCCAATGTATCGATCGCATCAACAGTCTTTGGGATCTGTCTGTAATACTTCTTTCCGTCAAAAGCGAGGGATCCGCGTTTTCCCATGGTTGCTACTGCAATTTTACAGCCTTCTGATACAAAGCGCTTACATGCTGCCTTTGCGGTCTCCTCATCAATTTCTCCGCAGGAGAAAAATGCGTAATCAACAACAGGCGCGATCTCTTTTAAATAATATTCCTCATTCCAGTGACCGGAAAAATCATAAGAAACCGGAATTCCTGTTTCTCTTACTTTTTTTAACTGCGAATCAAAGTGACCATTATTACTGGTATGAACAAGGGAAAATTCCCTGATATAGGAAATATCCTCCGACTTCAGATCCAGCGGATGCTCATTTACGATCCCTCCGCGGTTGCTCATGATAAACTGTCTGTCACCATTTTCAAGCCGGACTTTTGCGTATCCATTCTCACCGGCATATTGCCTGCATCTGGAATGATCGACCCCGATCTCATCAAGAACAGAAATAATGTGTTCTGCCACTCTGTCATTTCCAAAAACGCCGAGGTACGCAGACTGCGCCCCCAGCATTTTTGCATATACAGAAAAGTTCATGGCCTGACCACCCGGATACATGATCTTTGCAGGATAATACTGATCACATACATTATCTCCGATGCCAATTACCTTTATCATTAATACTCAACCTTCCACATATATCTTCTTTCATCCATTGAATGACCTGTTTTTTCTGCCAGCTGAGATACATAATACCGCTCAATCGGGATCATGACAACCGGATTGAAGAATTCTGCAACCGAAGGATCGATTTTTCCTCCATTCAGCTTTTCAAAATCAATGATAATAAAGTTCTCAGCATATGTATTCAGGAACTTCAGGCATCTCTCATCGAGCGCTCTTGTACGTCCCTCACTCATTAACAGGATCATCGGGAGCTTCTTATCGGTTGTCTCAAACGGTCCATGGAAGTACTCACCTGTGTGCAGGCATACCGCATGTCTCCACTGCATCTCCATAAAGTGACAGCAGCACATGGAATATGCAACTCCATAGTTCGGACCGGATGCGAGGACATAGAAGACCGGCTCATGTTCGACTTTTTCAGCCCATGCCTGTGCAGCCGGAAGACAATTTTTCTTTCCCTCTGAAACGATCTCATCAATATACTGATACGCATCCATTGCTTTGTCATATTTATCCCAGTTTTCAAACTGATGGAGAACTTCAAAGCCGATACGGAGCGCATTTGCCTGATTGGAATCGCTGTAATCCTGATGATCTCCGTTTGAATATGTCACAACATACTGACCGACCTTTGCCATACCGGTCTGCATATTTCCCGTCATGGCAATTGTGATTGCTCCCGCTGCATTTGCTGTTTCGACAGCTTTTACAGTCTCCGGTGTAGCCTTAAGAGAACAGATGACTGCGATACATCTCTCGTCTAATTCTTTCGGGGTCGCATGTACAAACTCATTGCTGGTATAGGTTGTTGCACTGAAATTTTTTGCTTCCGACTGGATCAGGTAGAGTCCCGGGAAAATAGCTGCCTTTGATCCACCGCAGGCAACAAAATACATATGCTTTAATCCGCCTCGCTGATCCATCTTTTCCTTAATTTCCGTAATGATCTGTTTTACTTCCATAGTTGATTTCCTCCTCTGCGCATTTTTCGCATGTTATATTTTTACAATGTTTACTGATACAGAAAGCAGGCAACGCTTCTCTTTGTTCCATCGTCTCCCATGATCTCTGTTAATTCCGGACGACTCTGTCTGCATTGGTCTGTTGCCATCGGACATCTTGTACTGAACAGACATCCTGCCGGCGGATTTAACGGACTCGGCAATTCTCCCTGAAGAATCACCTCATCCCGCTTCGCGTGGATATCCGGAACCGGAATTGCTGACAGCAATGCTTTTGTATACGGGTGAAGAGGTTTCCCATAGAGCTCCCTCTTTCCTGCATATTCCATGATGCGCCCCAAATACATGACCGCCACCTTGTCGCAGAGATACTCCACTACGCTCAAGTCATGAGAAATGAAAATGTACGTTAAATTTCTTTCTTTATGAAGGTCCTTTAACAGATTCAGCACCTGTGATCGAACTGACACATCCAGCGCCGATACCGGCTCATCACAAATGACAAGTTCAGGATCGTTGATCAGGGCTCTTGCGATCACAACTCTTTGTCTCTGTCCGCCAGACATTTCATGCGGATATTTTTCAAGATATTTATCACTGAGACCGACCTCCTGCAGGATCTTCCTGACCTTTTCCAGTTTTTCTTCTTTCGTATATTTTCCCGCCACATCCAGCGGTGCCATAACGGATTGAACAATTTTTTTCTTTGGATTTAAGGACGCATACGGATCCTGAAAAATAATCTGAATTTTTTCCCTCAGCGGACGCATCTGGCGTTCGTTATAATTTGTAATATCTTCTCCATGGAACAGGATCTGTCCTCCGGTTATCTCATGAAGCTTTAAAATGGACTTTCCTAACGTTGATTTTCCACAGCCCGATTCGCCTACAAGGCCTACGATTTCTCCCTGATTGATCTTCAGGTTAATGGAATCCACCGCTTTTACTGTAATTTCCTTTCCATGTACTTTTTTTACCGGAAAATATTTTTTTACATCCCGGATTTCCAATAAAGGGGTCTCCATTATTCCACCTCCCTGCTATCCTGTATCTCGGGATCCATAAACCGGAAGCATCGTACAAAATGTCCTGCTTCTCCCTGCATTCCCGGGTCTTCTTTTTTGCACTGCTCCGTTGCATATGGACATCGCGTAGAAAATCTGCAGCCTTCCGGCATCTCATCCAGACCCGGAACCGTTCCCTCGATCGTAAACAGATGATCTTCCTGACCACTTCCAAGCTTTGGAATCGATTTCAGCAAGCCCACTGTATATGGATGCATCGGATGATCAAAGATATCTTCTGCGGTTCCATATTCCACAGATTTTCCCGCATACATGACCATGACATGATCTGCCATTTCTGCCACCACACCCATATCATGTGTGATCAAAATCACCGATGTGTCTGACTCCTCCGCAAGCTTCTTTAAAATTCTGAGGATCTGGGCCTGAATCGTCACATCCAGGGCCGTTGTCGGTTCATCTGCGATCAAAAGCTTTGGCTGGCAGAGCAATGCCATTGCAATCATTACCCTCTGTCTCATACCACCGGACATCTGATGTGGAAATTCCCTGATCCGCTGCTCCGGAGAAGGGATCCCCACTCTGGCAAGCATTTCAATACACTGCTTTAATGCTTCCTTTTTCGGTATCTCACGATGATGGGTCCTGATCATCTCTAACATCTGATCTCCGATCCTGTATACCGGATTCAGAGACGACATCGGCTCCTGAAAGATCATGGAAATCTCATTTCCCCGCACCTTTCTCATTCTGGCTTCTGATGCCTTTGACAGATCTTCTCCTTCAAACAGGATCTGGCTGTTTTCATCGATTTCGCAGACAGAAGGAGATACCAGACGCATAATTGAAGTGGCCGTGACGCTTTTTCCGCAGCCTGACTCTCCAACAATCCCGATCACCTTTCCCCGGTCCAGTGAAAAAGTAACATTATCCACTGCTGTCAGCTTCTTTTTTCCTACTTTAAAGGAAACCTTCAGATTTTTAACTTCCAGCAAATGTTCATCCATCTGCTCCCCTCCTGTCATCATCCTTCTTTATTTTGTGACAATCCCGTCACCGGTTTCTGATCATTCTTTTACAGACCATTTCCAGACAGCCTGGTTATTGACTCCGCCTTCGAATGCGTTATATCCCTGGAATCTCTCTGACTGAACTCCGAAAATATATCCGTTGTAGAGCATTACCAACGGCATCTCATCCCAAAGAAGCTGCTGATATTCGTTTACCAGTTCTTTTTTCTTTGCTTCGTCTGTTTCAGCAGCGATCTTATCCTGAAGCTCTGCGTATGCGGTATCTGTGATCTGGCAGTATGTCGCATTCTTATTGTCATAATATCCGGACATCCAGAGCGGATAGGACATTGCTGTTGAACCGCAAATTCCAAGATCATAAGTGCCATCCTGAAGTCCTGAGAACATCGTTGCAAGCTCAACGGTCTGAACATCGATCGTAATTCCCGCCTCTGCAAGATTCTGCTGAATGATCGCTGCCATACTCTCTCTTGCGGAGGTTACTGCCATTTTAAGTTTTCTTGAAGAATCCCATCCGGCCTCTGCGAGAAGCTCTTTCGCCTTATCTACATCTCTGGACCAGGTAAGTCCACAATCATATTCCGATCCCGGGATCACACAGGTTGCCGGTGCAATGCCTTTTCCCTGCAGGTTCTGCTCGATCAGAAGCTCTTTATCGATTGCATAGCTCATTGCCTGACGGATACGTTTATCGGAAACATTCTGGTTATTGATCAGGAATACGCCTACGAAGGTCGGTTCGCTTGATTCTGTCACCGTAAGTCCCATATCCTTTGCCGCAAGTGCATCATCGGTCGTTGGCTGCTGATAGAATCCATCCATCTCTCCTGCTGCAATGGATGTGATCGTATTTGTGGAAGCGATCACCTTCAGGATCAGTTTGCCAAACTGCGGTGCGCCAAGCTGATAATCCGCAAAAGATCCAAGCTCCAGCTGGCTTCCGGAAAGCTCGGAGATAAAGGTGCAGGGACCGGAACCGATCGGTGCTTTCCAGAACTCATCATCTTTCATTTTTTCAGGTGCGATATCACCAAGAAGATGTTCCGGAAGTACATAGAAATACTTGTTATGAAGGATCAGCCAATCCTCGACCGGAGTAACATTCTTAAAAGAAATCTTCAATGTATAGTCATCCACAGCCTCAACTCCGACTGATTTTTCAGCCGTTTCAAGACCATTCTCATCGGTTCCTGCCCATGTGTTGAACTCACTTCTGAGTCCGTAATCAAACTTCGGATTTGTGATCAGCTGTGCAGTAAATACCCAGTCCTTTGCGGTTACCGGCTGACCGTCGTGCCATTTTGCATTTTCATCTAAATGAAAGATTGCAGCTTTTCCATCATCTGCAGATTCCCATGATTTAGCCGCTCTCGGTGATACTCCGGAACCGGCTTCCTCAATAAATGCAAGGCGGTCATACAGCTTGTCGCAGACCAGATTCTGATAGATCGATCCGGAGGTAGATCCGTAAGGATTAACGGTATCCCATGCAGTCGTCAAACCGTATGTAATGACCTTATCGGAATAATCTCCCGTCTTATCCGTCGCCGTTGACGCTGCTGTTGTTCCTTCCGCTGCAGATGCAGCCGCTGTCGTCTCATTTCCGGAACTGCCTCCGCAGCCGGCGAGAAGTCCTGTTGCCATGGCTGCCGCAAGCATCCACGCTGCAATTTTTTTACCTGATCTCATAATGATCCTCCTTTAATTTTTTTATATATGCTGCCCTATTTTGTTTTGGGATCAAGGGCATCTCGTACTCCTTCTCCGATAAAATTAAATCCTACAACAACGAGAATGATGCAGATTCCCGGTGGGAACCACACCCACGGACGTGCCGTCAATACAAGAAGATTCTGCGCTGCAAATATGATATTTCCCCAGGATGCCTGTGGTGTCTGGACACCCATTCCGAGAAAGCTTAACGATGATTCTGTTAAAATTGCACCTGCTACCCGGAACGAAATATTTGCCCATACCGGAGGGATTGCATTTGGCAGTACCTCCGAAAGCAGGATCTTAGGAGTACTCATCCCGATCGCTTTTGTCGCCTGAATATATTCACGTTCCCGGATCGATAACACATTTCCGTAAATCAGCTTTGCAATTGCAGTCCAGCCCAATACTCCGATCACCACCGTGACCGTAAGGATCGACGGTCCGAACACCGCAACGAGAACAAGGATCAGGACCATTGTCGGGAATGACATAAATGCATCTGCGACACGCATGATGACAGTTTCTGCAATTCCTCTGAAATAACCGGCAATCAGTCCTAACGGAATTCCGATCAATACCGAAATGATCGTAGACATGATCCCGACAAACAGAGAAATTCTTCCTCCATATAAAAGTCTTGCAAACAGATCTCTTCCCACGTCATCCGTGCCCAGAAGATGGCCGGGACATGGGGCTTTGTTAAATCCTACCGCCCGGTCGGTCGTATATGGATCAAGCTTCATGAATATTGGCATCAGGATGACTGCCAAAACAAGAAAGCAGACGATAATAAGACCTAAAACAGCTTTCCGGTTATGCATAAATTTTTTTACTGCCTGATTACTTAATATTTTTTTCATGCCCTGGTGCCCTCCTATTTAAATTTAATTCGCGGATCCAACGCAGCATAGATCAGATCCAGAATCAGATTTACAACGAGAACAACGACACAGATCAAAACAGCGACTCCCATAATCACCGGATAATCACGACTTGTGATTGCAGTGATCATCAGGCTTCCAATCCCCGGCCAGGCAAATATCTGTTCTGTTACAACAGCTCCTCCGATCAGAAACGGGACAGAAAGACTGAGGGTTGTAACGATCGGAATCAGTGAATTGCGAAACGCATGTTTGATCACAATGATGACATTTCTAAGTCCTTTTGATCTTGCTGTTTTTATGTACTCCTCATTCAAAACCTCAAGAACACTCGATTTTGTCTGTTTGATATAATTTCCGATTGGCTGGATCCCACACACGAAAGCCGGAAGTGCCAAATGATAGAGAAGATCCTTCCAATCGCCGTTAGATCCTGCCGAATACATGCCGCTCGTCGGAAACAATTTCATTTTTACAGCCAATACATAAATCAGAAGAAGACTTAAAAAGAAGTTTGGCACCGATGCTCCGATAAAAGCAACAAATGTACTGATATGATCCCATATCGAATTCGGTTTACAGGCTGAAACCACTCCAAGCGGAATTCCTATGATGATCGCACCAATAATACCGGTTCCAGTAAGCAGTAATGATGGGATGATACGCTGTCCGATCATCATGCTGACTGTCTGGGAAGTACGGTATGATGTTCCAAGATTTCCATGCAGCAGGTCTGCCAGCCACAGAAAGTACCGGACAAGAACCGGCTTATCAAGTCCCAGTGAAGCTTTCAACGCCTCCAGATCGCTGAGTGACATTTCTCCGGATGCAGCCAAAATCGAAAGCGGTCCTCCGGGAGCAAGATTGATCAGCAAATACACCGTAAATGTAATTCCAAGAAACACAGGTATTGCATAAAAAAGTCTTTTTATAACATATTTTATCAATCAGATTCTCTCCCTTCGGCTTATTGTTTTTTCAACATATCGTTCAGAATTGCAAGATGAAGCTTTACACATGGTTCAACGGATCCGATATATCCGTACTCTTTCTCACTATGGTCATTCGCTCCATGCGGTCCCATTCCATCCATAACGATCGCATTGCCGCATCTGGAAAGATGGTTCGCGTCAGAGAGTCCTCCGCGGTTTTTTTCCTCAAATGGAATTCCCTGTTCTTCGGCAATTTTTCTGACTCGTTCGATATACTTTTTCGCTTCCTCTGTTTTTATAAACGGTGGAGTTTCCTTCTGCATCGTAATCGTCGTTTTCACTCCGGGAACAAACGGCTGTCCTTTTGTTATCTTATTTACATATTCTTTCAAACGGATTCTTTCACTGTCATCCCAGAATCTCATTTCAACACTGATTTTTGCATGATCTGCAACTACATTTCTGGCTGTACCGCCATTTGCGACACCAACATTTACCGTTGTATCTTTTTCTCTGTCCGCCAGATTCATTAATTCCACAATGTAATGTCCCATTTCAAGAACCGCAGACGCGTTTTCTACTTCAAACATAAAGCCCGCATGAGCCGCCTGACCTTGAAACTCAATATCATACGTCAGGGAACCTTTTCTCGCAAAGCAATGGCGGGTTCCATTTTTTCCGGCAGATTCCATGACAAAAATGTGATCTGCTTTACATCCGATATGATCCGTGATCTCTTTTGAGTAGATCGACCCAATCTCTTCATCCGGATTATAGACCATTGCGATATTCAGGCATTTCTTCTCATTTTCCGGTAAATTTGCCGCGATATGAAACATTGCGAGGTCACCGTTTTTCATATCACCAACACCCGGACCGTAATAATTTTCTCCTTCGATCCGAAATGGTCTTTTCTCTGCCGTCCCGTCCGGAAAGACAGTATCCATATGACCGATATACATCGCATCATAATGATCGGATCCATGATTTGTAATAAGAAGAACCTGACGGCCTCCATCGGCAGGAATTCGTTCTACGTTCCAGCCGATCTCCTGATACCAGCCAGCCAGTTTATCTGCCACCCGGTTAATTCCGGCTACATTCCCGGATCCGCTGTCAATGTTGACCAGCTCTTTCATTTGCTCCAAGTACAATTCCAGATTCATGCTTCCCCTCCCTTTCTCCTTCAAAATCTATTTAAAAATTCACATCTCTCATCTGTGATTCATTATATATCATATTATAACCTTTTGTCAATATATATCATTATATATTGTATTATAATTTAACTTTGTATATTATGTTCAATCAAAATCCATTGCTTTACATTTTTTTCTGTTTTTGCTATAATAATGCTACATCGTGTGGCGTTTCTGCGTAAATCCAGTTGCAGAAGCGCCACACTTTTTTATTTCCGTTTAGATCGAAAGAAGGTGGGAAGTGAACGCTAAAGAACAATTCTATAGACAGATCGTGTGGCAGAAATGCGTAAGTCCGGATTCTAAGGAACTTACGCATTTCTTATTTTTTTAAGAAAAAGGAGATTATTAGATTATTATGGAAATTGGAAATCAGTTTTTGGGAACAGAGCGTATTAGTAAGCTGATGCGTCAGTACGCGGTTCCCTGTATCATCTCACTGTTAGTAGGTGCATTGTACAATATTGTTGATCAGATCTTTATTGCAAACGCCAGCTACCTCGGCTCTTACGGAAACGCAGCTAATACCGTTGTTTTTCCGCTGACTGTTGTTGCACTGGCTATCGCTGTTATGGTCGGTGACGGTTGCTGTGCCTTTGTCAGCATGGCGCTTGGGCGGAATGAAACAGCCCGGGCAAAGCGCAGTGTCGGCAATGCGGTGGTTTTGATCATTATCGGAAGTCTTATCCTGACTGCTGTGTATCTGATCTTTGCAAACAGCATCATCGCCATGTTCGGTGGTACGGTCAATGAGGAAACCTACCGGCATTCACAGGAATATTTCTTCTATATTACTCTGGGGATTCCGTTTTATATGTTCGGTCAGGCTATGAATCCCATTATCCGTGCAGACGGGAACCCGAAATTTGCCATGATTTCCACATTGGCTGGCGCTGTTATCAACATTATTCTTGACCCGATTTTCATCTTCGGCCTTCAGTGGGGCATGATGGGTGCAGCTGTAGCCACAGTGATCGGTCAGGTAGTAACGGCAATCCTCGCCGTCTGGTATCTGCTGCACATGAGGATCATCAAACCGGAAGCCGGAGACTATGCGCTTTCTCCAAATATATTCGGACGAATGCTCACCCTTGGTATCACCAGCTTTCTCTCTCAGATCAGCCTTGTGGCCGCAATGGCGGCGATCAACAATATGCTCCGTAAATACGGTGCATTGGACGCTGTGTTCTCACAGGAGCAGTACGCACAGATCCCCATGGCGGTCGTCGGGATCGTCATGAAGTTTTTCCAGATCGTCATCTCGATCGTCGTCGGCATGGCTGCCGGCTGTATTCCGATCGTCGGTTACAACATGGGTGCAGAAAAGACCATGCGTGTGCGGGAGCTGTTCACCCGGCTGCTCATTTCCGAGGCGGTGGTAGGTGCAGTTGCGCTCATACTGGCGGAAGGACTCCCGCATCAGCTTATCGCTATTTTCGGCGCTTCCAATGAGAGCAGCTATTATACCGATTTTGCTGTTAAGGCATTCCGTACCTATCTCTGCATGATGATCCTGGCGTGTATTAACAAGGCATGCTTCATCTTTTTACAGGCCGTGGGCAAGGCATTGGCATCTACCATGCTTTCCATGTTCCGTGAAGTAGTATTCGGTGTCGGCTTCGCATTGCTCCTCCCGGTTTTCTTCGGTCTGGACGGTGTTCTGTATTCCATGCCGGTTTCAGATATTCTGACCTTTATCATCTCAGCAGTGATCATCATAAAAACATATCATGAATTAAATGTGAAAGGAGCATAAGACGTATGAAAAACAGAGTGATTACGATCAGCCGTGAATTTGGCAGTGGTGGACGTACCATCGGAAAAAAAGTGGCAGAACAGCTGGGAATCCCCTGCTATGATGCAGAGATCATTCAGGAAATGGTAAAAGAGACCGGTTTTACACCGGACTATGTAAAGGAAGCCGGTGAATACGCCCCCGGCAGCTTCCTCTCATCTGCATTTTCAAACCGTCTGTTTGGCCCCACGAATGAAGATATTCTGTGGGAGCATCAATATAAGGTCATCACGGAGCTTGCACAAAAAGGTCCCTGTGTAATTGTTGGACGCTGCGCTGATTACATTTTACAGGATAAGGCCGACTGCCTGAAGGTCTTTATCCACGCGGATATGGATTTCCGTGCCCGTCGCATCGTCGAGGCTTATGGAGAACGGGAACAGTCCCCTGAGGAACGTCTGCGCGACAAGGATAAACGCCGTGCCGCATATCACCGGTTCTATACCGACATGAAATGGGGATATGCGCAGAATTATCATCTGACACTCAACAGCGGTGTGCTTGGAATCGATCAATGTGTAAACATCATCACTTCTTTATATTAGAGATATCCTTCACACTGCATTTCATTGCAGACAGGAGCAACATCTAATCTATTCCCTTTCCGGATCCGGAAAGGGAATTTTGTATCTATTCGCACAGATAAGTGCTATAATATAATCTTGAGATCATGCGTTCAGAAGCCTGACGCAGACTTGCCCGGAGGAATACTTTTGACCCTGGGTCCACCAAAGACATGATTCAAGTCGGAGACCTGACTCCCACTGAAACAAATTTGCTGTTACTCACCACGAAAAAATGCG
>CAKRNI010000063.1 GCA_934370915.1 uncultured Lachnospiraceae bacterium | reverse complement strand
CTTGCCAATTGGTTTGGGAAAGATTTTTCAAAACTGCAGATTGCTTTTACAAGTAATCTTGGAACCAATGCCGGAGTCATGGCAGCAAATGGACTGGGGTATCCGATATCGATCGAAGGTGCCGCAAAGTATTGGAGAGAGGACATTCTTGTACAACGTAAAATTTCTCCAGAAATCACGACAAGTACTGTGATTGCCTGGAGGAGAAACATCCCATATTCTCTGGCAGTCAGTAAAATGATAGAAGAAATAAATGCTTTTCAGGCATAGAAGATAATTCAATATAAGCATTAGACATAATAAAATAATCGGGTATACAATAGATGTATAAGAAAATTCAAATCTTATACATCTATTTTTATGCGAAATATTCGTAAAGGAAGGAGCTTTTTATTATGAGTAAAAAATTAGTTGCATTTTTCAGCGCAAGTGGAACAACAAAAAAAGTTGCAGAAATGATTGCAGAGGAAGTAAAAGCTGATTTATTTGAGATTGAGCCGAAAGTTCCATATACAAGGGCGGATCTTGACTGGATGGATAAAAAATCCCGAAGCAGTGTGGAAATGAATGATAAGAAATACAGACCGGAGATCATGAAGAAAGAGATGGATATGAGTTCTTATGACGAGATCCTTTTAGGATTCCCTATCTGGTGGTATGTGGCTCCGACAATCATCAATACATTTTTGGAAGCCTATGACTTTAGTGGTAAGAAGATTATACTTTTTGCAACATCCGGTGGAAGTGGATTCGGTAATACTGTAAAAGAATTGCAGCTGTCCGCACCAGATGCGGTTATCACAGAAGGCAGCTTGCTAAACCGTGGAACGAAGCAGGAAATCAGTGAGTGGGTAAGATCTTTATAAATGACAGAGACTCGGAGGCGTACAGAATATGGGAAAAATAGTACAGACAGCAGGAAGAAATGCACTTGGCGGATTTGCACCGGAGTTTGCACATTTTAACGATGATGTGCTTTTCGGTGAAAACTGGAATAATCATGATATTGATGTAAAAACAAGAAGTATCATTACAGTGGTTGCTTTGATGGCGTCCGGAATTACGGATTCTTCCTTAAAATATCACCTTCAAAATGCAAAAAATCATGGTGTGACACAAAAAGAGATTGCTGCAGTGATCACCCATGTCGCATTCTATGCAGGATGGCCAAAAGCATGGGCTGTTTTCAATCTTGCAAAGGAAGTTTGGGAGACAGGTGAAGGAGATTTGCCATATAACTTCCAGTCTGACTTTGCCTAACCGGGATCGATAAAAGTGCAATTTCTACATTGGCTCTTGACAAGTAACCATTCGGCAACTATAATAAAGTTACCAAGTGGTTACTTTGTTAAGGGGAAAATTATGCAATAAATATGGAGAAAGCCAGGTGACGATCGATGAAATATATCCATATCACAAAAGAGAACATCGACAAGGAGCACATCTGCTGCGCCATGTCCGGCAAGCAGGCGCTTGCAAAAAAGGAGTGGCTGAAGCAGCGTTTTGATGAGGGGCTTGTCTTTTATCGCAGCGAGGAGCGTGGGAAGTGCTTTATCGAATATATTCCGGCGGAAAACGCATGGGTGCCCATTGAAGCAGGCGGCTGGCTTTACATCAACTGCCTTTGGGTTTCCGGTTCCATGAAGGGACATGGCTATTCCTCAGAACTGCTTTCCGAGTGCATCCGGGACGCGAAAGAGCAGGGAAAGAAAGGAATTTGCATTCTGTGCGCTGAGGGGCGGAAGCGGGAATTTTTAGCTGATCCGAAATTCCTGAAGTATAAAGGCTTTAAGGTTGCGGACATATCCGACTGTGGCATCAACCTCATGTACCTGCCCCTTGCAGAGAATGCGGATCAGCCGAGATTCAAAGATTGTGCGAGACATCCGAAAGTTGGCGAAATGGGATTTGTCCTCTATTACACCGACCAGTGCCCTTTCACCTGTTATTGGGTGCCGAAGATACAGGAAGTGGCAAAGGAACACGGGATCCCATTTCAGGCATTTCACATTACCGACAAAGAAAACGCACAGAATGTACCTGCGCCGGTCACCACCTATGCCCTGTTCCGGGATGGAGAGTTTTTGACTCAGGGCATTCAGTCAGATAAAAAGTTTCTGGCACTGGCGGGCATAAAGTGATGGCAGAAATGTTCCGCGGCGATTCTGAGAAGATATAAGGGCTGGAACGGGAGAAAGGGAGTATCTATGAAAAGAAACATTATCATTGCGGTGGCAGCCATTGCAGGTATTTTGGCGGCAGTTGCGATTATTTCAATTTTGGCACAGACACCGGTACCGATCTGACGATTCCACACTTTCCGCCGGAGAACAGAAGGGGATGCAGTCTGCGCCGGAATCCATCGTTTGCCGATCAGAGACAGAATCGGAAATGGGATGACAACCCTGCGCTCTTATGTTATGCTTGAGACAGAATAAGGAGCAGGAGGAAATTCAGATGGTGAATCTATACGGAACGCTGGGACCGGCGTGTGGGAGCGAGAAGGTGCTGGCGGAGATGTTTTCACTGGGAATGACAGGGATGCGGCTGAATCTGTCCCATGTGACTCTGGCAGAGTCAGGGGAACTGATCGGAAAGATGAAGCGTGCAGCGGAAAAATGTGGAGTGAAACCGCAGCTTCTCGTGGATCTGCAGGGACCGGAACTTCGGACCGGGACCGTCGCGGAACTGGTTTCTCTGCGGAATGGGGACATTGTTGAGATCTGTGAGATTTCAGAGAACCTGAAGGCGGGAAGATCCGCAAAGATCGCGCTTCCGGAACTTGTATTTCCGTATCTGGTTCCGGGTCAGGAAGTTCTTCTGGACGATGGGAAGATCCATTTAAAAATTGTGGAAAACCCGGTCAGTACGCCGGAGGATCGTGGAGAAGAGACCGAAAAGAAACGTTGTTTCGCAAAAGTCCTCTGGGGAGGTCTCTTAAAGAGCAGAAAGAGCGTTGCACTTCCGGGAGCAAAGATCTATCCGCCGACACTTACAAAAGCAGATCTTGAAAATATTAAGATCGCAAAAGAGATGGGTGTGACAGGTGTCATGCAGCCATTCGTGAGGGATCACAGGGATTTAGAGTGTGTGAAAAAAGCACTTCGGGAAGCGGGAGCGGAGGATATCAGGCTCTTTGCCAAGATCGAAAATATGGATGGCGTCCGAAAACTGGAGGAACTTTTTCCGGCGGCGGATGAGATCGTGATCGCAAGAGGAGATCTTGGGAATGCTGTACATCTATGGGATCTCCCGGGAGTCCAGCGTCAGATCTCCGAAAAATGCCGGGAGGCAGGAAAACCGTTCATGGTAGTGACCCAGATGCTGGCGTCCATGGAGTGCAGTCCGGTCCCGACACGCGCAGAGGTGAACGATATCTTCCATGCAGTACTGGACGGCGCATCTTCGATTATGGTGACAGGAGAGACTGCTGTCGGAGATTATCCGGTGGAAGTGATCCGGTATATGGCCAATACCGTAAAAAGTGCAGAGAACTGGATGCAGAAACAATGCTGAAAAAGATACGCCTCATTCCTGGCAGAAGAAACTGCCGGAATGAGGCGTATTTTTATGTAGTGCGCCATAACGGTTCAGCAGGTCGCTGCACCTGCTGTGCCAGCTGTGAAAGAATATGTGCCGGAAGGCAGCAGTTTAGTATGTATCTAACGGCGGCTGTACGGAATCCGGCAGCGGGCAGGTGTAATGTCCGCCGTTTCTCTTTTTCAGCTCTTTTTTTGCGGCCTCGATCACGTCCGGACGGTCCATGGTACGGACACAGGAGAGAGCCAGAACCTTCGCTGCGGTCAGGAGTCCCTTGTGGGCTAACGGGCTGCAGGACTGGGCAACCATCTGCCAGGAGTGTCCTACATTTCCGACACATGCGGTGGCGATGTTGATGTTTAAGGTCGGTGCCGCGTATCCGACGTCACCTACGTCGGTGGATCCGGCAGTCAGCTTGATCTTATCCGGGTTGAACGGATGAATCTCGGAATCCAGCGGTCTTTCAAGGATCTCATCCAGACGGTCTTCACCGTAAGTTTCAATGATCTGTGCCTTGATGTTTTCAAGCGTGGTCTCCGGATAGGTGTTTAAAAATTCCTTTGCCATCGCATAGTCAGCTTCCGTCCATTCCGGAGCACCGACCTCCTGCAGACACTCATCGGCAACGGCTGCCAGAGCGTTGTTCGGAAGATACTCAGTGAATGCCATGGAAAGTTCGCACTCGACGGAGGTGTCGGTCATGATGGATGCACCGCGGGCAACATTTTTCACGCGCTCGAAGAGCTCTTTTACCTGATATACCCACGGGGAACGGACCTCATAGCGGATCGTCGCGTGATCCTGAACAACGTTCGGGGCGGTTCCGCCGGCATCAATGTAAGCATAGTGGATCCTTGCCTCCGGGATCATGTGCTCCCTTAAATAGTTGCAGCCCACATTCATGAGCTCGACGGCATCCAGAGCACTTCTTCCAAGGTAGGGAGTCGCGCCGGCGTGGGAGGCAACGCCTTTGAAATAGAAGTTTGCTCCCATGATGGCGTTGCTGTGGTTGCACTCAACCGCATTTTTTGTAGCCGGGTGCCAGGAGTATACGAAATCAACATTGTCGAACATGCCTGCGCGGGCCATAAACTGCTTGGAGCCTGCGCCCTCCTCGGCCGGGCAGCCAAAGTAGATGATTGTACCGTCTTTCTTATTGGCAGTCAGGTATTCTTTGACAGCGAGGGCAGCGGCAAGTGCACCGGTGCCAAGTGCGCAGTGGCCGCAGCCATGTCCGGGAGCGCCCTCCGTTAACGGATCCTTGTGGGGATCGGCGGCCTTCTGGCTTAAGGATGATAAGGCATCATACTCGCCGAGGATTCCCATCACAGGTTTTCCGGTTCCGTAGGAGAAGGTTCCGGTAAAGCAGGTCGGGATTCCGGCATCGCCTTCTGTCAGGGCAAAGCCCTCTTCTTTTAAAATGGATTTTAACAGGGCAGCTGATTTTGTCTCGTGGAATGCCAGCTCGGCATATTCCCAGATCTTATCATTTGCATCAAGGATTTTCGCGGATTTTTCATCGATCACGCGGGTGAGAAATTCGAGGTCTTTATTCATGTGAGCTTCCGTCCTTTCTGAAAATATTATGTTTCTTTTACACTGCACCGTGGTATAGAGCCAGTTTACAACAGTTTTGCGGAAAATACAATGGGAAAATGGGTCCTGCGGCAATTCTGCGGCAGGTATTTACCGTGTGAGGAAAGACATGGTATAATAAAAGTTAACAAAGAAGGAAAAGTCCGGAATCATGCATGCCGGAATGTACCGGCATGTACGGTGGGCTTAAGCATACAATAAAAATACAGGAGGAACAGGAATGGCAAAGCTGATCTATGTGGCGGATGATGAAAAAAACATCTGTTTTCTGATAGAAAATTTTCTGGAAAAAGAGGGGTATGAGGTGGAGTGCTTTGGGGACGGCGAGTCTCTGCTTGAGGCGTTCGGTAAGAAAGCGCCGGATCTCTGCATTCTCGATATTATGATGCCGGGAATGGATGGGCTGACGGTCTGCACCCAGATCCGGAAGACGAGCCATGTACCGATCATCATCGTTTCCGCGAAGGATTCCCCGCTGGACCGCATCACGGGAATTACCCTCGGAAGCGACGATTACATGGTAAAACCCTTCCTGCCGCTGGAGCTGGTGACGAGAGTCAAGGCGTTATTCCGCCGTGTAGATGCCTTCTCAGCTCAGGAGGAAGAGACGAAGGACTTCTATGAGATCGGTGATATCAAGCTCTACCCAAAGCGTCGTGCCGCGAAGTTAAAGGAGGAGGATTTTGCCCTGACACCGCTGGAGTTCGATTTCCTGTGCCATATGTTAGAACGTCAGGAACATGCGGCGAGTCGTGATGACCTCTTAAAATCCCTCTGGAAGGTGGACAGCAGGGAAGTTGACACCCGGGCTGTCGATGATATGGTGAAGCGCCTCAGAAAGAAGCTGAAGGATCAGAAGAGTACCGTGAAGATTGAGACGGTATGGGGTTATGGATTCCGCCTGACGAGTGGAGGAGAGGCATGAAATTAAGTATCCGGATGAAAATATTCCTTCCGGTGATGTTCCTTCTGATCGCGTTTCCGCTGGCAGCCTGGTTCGTGTTCAGCTACGCGCTGGACGGGCATATGACCTACAACGCGAAGAGGGACCTTGGACAGATGGTGAAGACCGTGGAGGAGCTGGCGGGTGAGTACAGCAATCTGGACGTACCGGACGAGAGTGAGGCCCGGGATGACAGGGGAAGTCTCCTGAATGCCCTGAAAAATGCGGCGCAGACGGAGTCCGGGGAGTCAAAGATGCTGGTGATCGGAAAGAATTACCGGGTGCTGTATCCGAAAAACTACGATGATCAGCCGGAGATGACCCAGATGTATTCGGAGTTCCTGACGAGGATGACCGGAAATGATCCGGCTTTTGAGAGCGGAGAGATTACGGAGGAGACCATCGGTGAAACAAAATATATGCTCTATTTCCTGGATGTAGGGCAGAACCGGCCCGGCCGTGTCCAGAATGTCCTTCTGTACTGTCCGATCCATGACACCAGTGTGATCTTAAAAGAAGTGTCACGACTGGTACTCATGATCATGGGGGCTATGGCAGGTGTCTCCATCGTACTGTTCTGGTTTGTAGCCGGAAGTATCTCGGACCCGGTGAGCCGTCTCTGTGAGGCAGCCCGCGGAATCGGTGAGAAGAAATTTAAGAGAGTGGAGACCGGGACCAACGTAAAAGAGCTCTACGAGCTGGAAAATGAGATCAACCAGATGCAGGATAACCTCTTAAAGGCGGATGAGGCGGAACGCGTGTTTTTCCAGAACGCCTCACATGAGCTCAGAACACCGCTCATGTCCATCAGCGGCTATGCCCAGGGCATCCAGAGAGGTGTCTTTGAGGATGTCTTTCAGGCGGCCGGAGTGATCTTAGACGAGAGCAGCCGCCTGACGGAGGTGGTTGACGGAATCCTGACGCTCACGAGAATGGACCAGATGCGGTATCAGGTGGTACCTGTGGAGCTTGGGATCCGGGAATATATTGAAGACCAGATCGAGCGCCTTGAGGGACTTGCGTATCAGAAAAAAATAAAACTGGAATTTCTGCCGGGGGATGAGCATAAGATTATTTCGGATGTGATGCTGCTTGGCCGGGCCTTTTCGAATGTGACGTCAAACTGTATCCGGTACGCGAAGGAGACTGTTCAGATCTCTGTGGAGGCGGACGGAGACCGGTTAAAGATCACGATACGGGACGATGGACCTGGAATTTCAGAAGCCGATCTTCCTCATCTGTTCGACCGCTTTTATAAAGGGAAAAATGGAAATCACGGGCTGGGGCTTTCGATTGCGAAGCGCTCCATGGAGTACATGGGCGGCAATATTGCGGCAGAAAGTTCGCCGGAAGGTGCCATATTTATGATCATACTGCCGCAGGATTGCCGCAGCTTTGCCGTAGAAGAATGGACAGAAGTGTGATAAGCTGGTAACAGCTCAAAGATCTGTTATCAGCTTGCAGCAGAGGAGGACACGATAATGAAACGGCTTTTATTTTTGTTCAGTCTTCTGGTATGTCTTGCGGGAATGCCGGTAACTGCTTTTGCGGATAATAAGACCGCGAAGCAGACGTATGAGACGGCAATCTCGGACAACTGGAAAACGATGTTAAAGAATAGTATCGCACTGGATACGATCAATGCGGAGAATAACACCCATCTTTTAAACTGGCAGGATGTAAAGAACCCGTCGGACGAGGCGGTGAAACTTGTGGATAAGATCCAGAAGCTCCAGACGGAGCAGGAAGAGGATCAGGAGAGCATGGATCCGTACACAAAAGCGAAAAAGACCTGTGATGCAAAGTTAAACGCTGATGGTGCGAATGCGGCGCTGGAGAATATTATTCGGATCCAGAAGGACCGCCTGAGCGATCAGAAGGAACTGCAGGCGCTGTGGGAAAAGGTCGATAAGTTATTAAAGTAGTTCTGAAAAGATTTTTACGAATGAGAAAACGGCTGTGAAGTGAAATGATACTTCGCAGCCGTTTTTGTGTAACAGGAAATTCCGGGGAATTCCCTGTTACACAAAAGGCACTGATGTGCCACTGATGCGCACTTGCGAGATGATGCAGAGTGTCGCAAGCGACCGCGCGAGACGCGAGAATGCGCCAAGGCACATTTTACCTTAATAATTGGCAGATTGTCGCAGATGACCGGGCGGGATCCAGGTCCAACCGATATATCAGCCCTGAAAATCCGCCAGATCCGGGATATATTCTTTCAAAATCTCCGGATGATAGTTCGCGATCAGTTCCTCCGGAAAATGCAGTTCCCTTAAGAGAGCCTCCGCCCGCGCGTGGTCACCGACAGCGGTCGTAAAGTGGGCATCGCTGTTCATGATCACCGGAACCTGATACTCTGCGCAGAGCGGAAGAAGGATCCGGTCATTTTCATATGCGTGGATGCGGGAGCTGCCCGGGGTCAGGGAGGTGTTATTGAGTTCAATCAGCCGGTGATTTTCCTTTGCCGCATGGACGACAGTCTCGTAATCCAACGGAAATTTTCCGTCATCCGGATGTCCGAGGATCGTTACATGGGGATTTTTTAACGCCGTGACGACCGCAAAGGTATTTTCTTCTTTTGTTCCGGGCTTCAGGCAGAGGTCGTGAAGACTGGCGATCGTGTAGGATAACCGTTTTAACATTCGCTCAGAAAGGTCGATGGTTCCTTTGTAATCCACGATATTGAGCTCGCAGCCGAATAAAAGACGGACGCCCTCAAGAATCGGCGGGATCACCCTGAAGTTACAAAACTGCATCTCTCCGCAGCTCCCCGGCATAGACGGGGCATGTTCCGTGATGCCGAGGATCGGCAGTTTTTTTAAGGCAGCGGCATGGACCATCTCCGTGATGGTTCCATAGGCATGTCCGCTGGCGATGGTATGGGTATGCAGGTCCGCATAATCTTTCATGGTAAGTGCCTCCAAAATCTGATCCTGTGTTTCTGTGACATGCGTCATAGGGATCGATGATAGCAAATGATATTGATTCCATAATCACTATGCACATTTTATCATAAAATTTTTGTGAAAACTATGGCAAATATTCACAGAATATGGTTAAATAGAGAAAGAAATGAAACGAAATATGATCAGACAGTGAGAAAAGGAGAGATGACATATGGAATCCATGGACGATTACAAAGAGGAGTTAGAAGCGTCCCTTAAAAAAATCAGAGTTGGAGATGTTGTGACAGGTACCGTTATCGATGTGACAGATGATGCGGTGATCGTGGATTTAAAGACCTATGCGGACGGCGTGATCCGCAGGGAAGATTTAAGTGAGGATCCTGATTTCAATATGGCGGAAATGATCCACCCGGGTGACGAGATCACAGCGACTGTGATGGCCACAAACGACGGTGAGGGAAATATGGTCCTCTCAAAGAAGGAAGCAAATCAGGTCCTCGCATGGGATAAACTGAAAGCGATGATGGAAGAACGCACGGTCGTTCCGGTAAAGATCGCCGAGATCGTAAACGCAGGTGCCGTTGCGTATCTGGAAGGAATCCGCGGATTTATCCCGGCCTCCCGTCTGAGCGCTGAGTATGTGGAAGATCTGAAGGAATTCGACGGAAAGACCATCGATGTAACCGTTATCACCGCTGACGAGGAGACACACCGTCTCGTATTATCCGGCCGTGAGGCAGCGAGAGAGAAGAAACAGGAAGAGACAAATAAAAGAATTGCAAAATGTGAAGTCGGCGCAGTTATGAACGGTACGGTTGAGACCTTAAAGGATTACGGCGCATTCGTTGAGTTAGAGAACGGACTCACCGGTCTTCTCCACATTTCCCAGATCAGCACAAAGCGGATCAAGCATCCGGGCGCTGTTCTGAAAGAGGGACAGGAAGTACGGGTGAAGATCATCTCTGTCGCAGACAACAGGATCAGCCTGTCCATGAAGGAGCTGATCGAGGAGGAAGCGGAGAGAGAAGCTGAGGACACTTACGGATATAAGGAAGAAGGTCAGGCAAGCACAGGTCTTGCGGACCTCTTAAAGGGTCTGAAGCTGTAGTCAGGAACGTGTGAAGGAATGGTCACATGGACGGAACGTTCCCGGCTGCAAAGAAAGGGGGCGTCATCATGACGAAAGAGTCTGGAGGCTTTGATCAGATCGATCAGTGGAAATCAACGATGTTTTTATACAGCTCAGCGTTGAAATCCATCAACACGAAGATCGAGATCTTAAACAATGAATTTATACAGCTATACAATTACAATCCGATCGAGCATATCACATCCCGGCTGAAGACACCGGAGAGCATCGTGAAAAAGCTGAAGAACGATGGATGTGAAGTCACGATCGACAATATGGTGGAGCACTTAAATGATATCGCGGGAATCCGGATCATCTGTTCCTTCATGTCCGATATTTATCCGATCGCGGATATGATCGCCAGACAGGCGGATATCACGGTCCTGCACGTCAAAGACTACATTAAATACCCGAAGGCGAACGGATACAAGAGTTACCATATGGTGGTGACGATCCCGGTCTATCTGTCAGAGGGAAAACGGGATACGAAGGTGGAGATCCAGATCAGAACGATCGCCATGGATTTCTGGGCCTCTCTGGAACACAAGATCGCTTACAAATTTGAGGGAAAAGCACCGGATTATCTGGAACGGGAGTTAAAGTCCTGCGCCGATATGGTGGATATGCTGGATATGAAGATGTTCTCCTTAAATCAGGCGATTCTGGCGGTCGAGGAGGAGGAACGCCGTCTCAAGGAAGAGAAGCAGCGGGAACGTGAAAAAATAGAAAGAAAACAGGAAGAACTCGCAGGAAACGGTCCAACTTAGGGCGTTTCCTGCGATCATGAGGAAAGTACATGAGAGTCGTATTACAGAGAGTGAAACATGCGTCAGTCCATGTGGACGGAAAGGAGACGGGATCGATCGGACAGGGATTTCTGATCCTGCTCGGAGTTTCCGACACGGACGATGAGGGTACCGCGGACAAGATGGCGGACAAGATCTGCAGGCTTCGCATTTTTGAGGATGAGGACGGAAAGACAAACCGGTCGCTTCAGGATGTTGGCGGTGAGATTCTTGTAGTAAGCCAGTTTACGCTGTACGCGGACTGCAGAAAGGGCAATCGCCCGAGTTTCACGGATGCCGGAGCGCCGGACCACGCGAACCGTCTCTACGAATATTTTATGGAGCGGTGCAAGATGCATGTGGAGAAGGTGGCACATGGAGAGTTTGGGGCAGATATGAAGGTGGAGCTGTTAAATGACGGACCATTTACGCTGATGCTCGACAGCAGGGATCTGTTCACAAAATAGGACAGTAAAATAATACAAATACGGAGGTTTTTTAGCATGAACGGCAAAGATTTGGAAAAAGCACTTCTCTGGGAAGCTCCGCATATCGGAGAAAAAGCGCCGGAGCAGATTCCCGAGGCGCAGGATTTCTGCGAGGGCTACAAGGAATTCTTAAATGAGGGAAAGACCGAGAGAGAATGCGTGAAAAAGGCAGTGGCGATCCTGAAGAATGCCGGTTACAGGGAATTTGACCCGAAGGAATCCTACAAGGCGGGCGATAAGATCTACTGGGTAAACCGCAAGAAGGCGATCATTGCTTCCACGATCGGAACAAAGGATCTGAACGAGGGCCTGCGAATGAACGGCGCCCACATTGATTCCCCGCGTCTGGATCTGAAGCCGAATCCGTTATTTGAAAAGGATGAGATTGCCTACTTAAAGCCGCACTACTACGGTGGAATCCGCAAATACCAGTGGGGAACCGTGCCGTTATCCATGCACGGCGTTGTCATAAAGGCGGACGGTGAGGTCGTTGAGATCTCCATCGGCGAGAAAGAGGGCGATCCGCAGTTCTGCGTGACAGACCTTCTCCCACACCTTGCGGCGGAGCAGAATGGAAGAAAACTCAGTGAGGGCTTAAAGGGAGAGGAACTGAACATCATCATCGGCTCCATCCCATACCATGACGAGGAGAATGAGAAGATCAAGAACCCGACAAAGCTTCTTGCGATGAAGCTTCTGAACGAGCGCTATGGAATCACGGAAAAGGATTTCACCCGGGCGGAGATCGAGATGGTACCGGCTTACAAGGCGGTCGATATCGGACTGGACCGCGGCCTTATCGGTTCCTACGGACAGGATGACCGTGTGTGCGCGTACACAGCGCTGATGGCGGAGATCGCTGCGGAGAACCCGGAACACACCACATTCACGATCCTTACCGATAAGGAAGAGATCGGTTCCGTCGGAAATACGGGACTTCACTCCGACTACGTCCACCATGTGGTTGAGGACCTTGCGGAGAGCTTTGGGGCGGACACAAAGACCGTTCTGCGCCATTCCATCTGCCTCTCCTCCGATGTAAACGCGGCATATGATCCGACGTTCGCCAGCGTTTACGAGAACAGAAACTCCAGTTATGTAAACAAAGGCTG
>CAKRNI010000062.1 GCA_934370915.1 uncultured Lachnospiraceae bacterium | reverse complement strand
GAAGTGATCGATTCCTACTCGAATCTTGGTATTGCGAAGGTCACAGGCTACTTAAATATCCGGAAAGACCCGAATGAGGCGGCGAATGTGATCGGAACACTTTCCGACGGAAGTGCCTGTGAGATCCTGGAGACTCTGGAGGGCTGGTATAAGATCAGCTCCGGAGAGGTTGAGGGATATGCCAGCGCGGAATATATCCTGACCGGGGATGAGGCGAAGACTGCGGCAAAAGACCTTGTAAAGGAACGCGTATATATTACGGCGGACAACTTGAATATCCGTGAGGCACCGTCTATGGACGGAAATATCGTTGGAAAGTGCCTTCAGGGTGAACTGCATGAACTTCTCGGAGAGACGGATGGCTGGTATCAGATCTCCGGCGGCTATATCTCTGCGGATTACGCCGAAAAACGGTTCTGTATGAATGAGGCAAACAAGCTGGATATGAAGGCGATGGTCTTAAACTTCTATGACCGTCCGGGTGTATCCAACGTTTCCAATTACTTAAATATCCGTGCGGGTGCAGGTGAGAGTGAAAAGATCATCGGAAAGCTCCCGAGCTATGCCGGATGTGAGATCTTAGAGGATGCCAACGGCTGGTATAAGATCAGCTCCGGAGGGATCACGGGATATGTAAAGAGTGAATATATCCTGACCGGTGACGCGGCGAAGGAAGCGGCCATGAGCCATGCGGAGCTTATGGCGATCGTCCATGCGGACCGCTTAAATGCGAGAACAGAGCCGTCCACCAACGCGAAGATCTGGACCCAGATCTCCGAGAATGAGCGGTATCATGTAGCGGAGCAGCTTGATGGCTGGGTAAAGATCGAATTCGATGAAGGCGGAGAAGGCGATGGAAACGATGAGATTTCTTCCGCTTATGTCTCCTCGGAATTTGTGGAAGTACGATATGCCCTGTCTGAGGCGATCAAATTCTCACCGACGGAGGAGAGCGCCTCCTTACGGAGCCGGATCGTAAACTACGCGATGAAGTTCCTGGGCAATCCATACGTCTGGGGTGGTACGAGCCTTACAAGAGGCGCGGACTGTTCCGGATTTACGATGTCGGTCATGAAGAACTTCGGAATCTCCCTTCCGCATTACTCCGGTTCTCAGGCGAACAGCGGGAAGCGGATCAAGTCCAGCCAGATGAAGCCGGGCGACCTGATCTTCTACGGAAGCAGCCGCGGAAGGATCAACCATGTTGCCATGTACATCGGCAATGGACAGATCATCCACGCAGCGAGCCGACGGAGCGGAATCAAGATCTCGACTTGGAATTATAGAACACCGGTCTGCATCGTGGATGTGATCGGAAACCGTTCCTAATATAGATCGTATATCAGAACTCCTTTCTGCGCATACTGGGTTTATCCGGTATGCCAGAAAGGAGTTTTTTTGCTATGAATGAAAAGGAACAGAAGGAGACTGGGACGGAGGAGGAGCGGATCCGGGAGAGTGGACAGGTGACGTTGGAGGAGAATGGGAAAAAGCTCCATCTCCTGTCGATCATTGGTGAGATCGAAGGACATGAGAATCTTTCCGGGAGCACAAAAACCACGAAGTACGAGCATCTTCTGCCGGAATTGGCGAAGGTGGAGAGCGATGAGCGGATCGGAGGTGTTCTGATCCTTGTGAATACCATTGGCGGGGATGTGAGCTGCGGGCTGGCGCTGGCGGAGATGATCGCCTCTCTCAGCAAGCCGACGGTTTCCTTAGTCATCGGGGACAGCCATTCCATCGGTGTGCCGTTAGCGGTGGCGTCAGATTATTCCTTCATCGTGCCGACCGGAACCATGCTGGTGCACCCGGTGCGTATGAGCGGGATGGTGATCGGGACGGCACAGACCTACGAATATTTTGAGATGATCGAGGAACGGATCCTAAGCTTTGTATCAGAGCACAGCAAGATCGACCGGGAAAAACTGAAACGGCTCATGCACAATACGAAGATGCTGACGAAGGATCTTGGGACGGTGCTGGTCGGAAAAGAGGCGGTGGAGTGCGGACTGATCGACGGGGAAGGCGGAATCAGGGACGCCATTGAGAAGCTGAATGTGCTGATCAAAAATGCCTGACCGAAAATATGTTCGATTTATAATTTCTTACGGTTGCATTTTGGGATTTTTTTTTGTATACTATATTTTGGGGTACTTGCCCCGTAAAGTTAAAGGGGGAAAAGCACTTGGCTGGAACCAGAAAACAAAAAGAAACGACAAAACAATCACAGGCGTCTGCGAGAACAAAAACCACATCAAAGACAACGCAGAGATCTGCACAGACGCCTAAGAATAAGACAACAAGGACAGGGACGAGATCTTCCGAAAAGAGAAGAGAAACGAAACCGCAGTATGAGGAAGATACCGGATTCTTACAGTCTGAGGCGGTGATCCTCGGCGCCTTCGCGGTATGTGTGCTGTTATTCTTAAGTAACTTCCATATCTGCGGATTTCTCGGTGACTTTTTCAGCCAGATCATGCTGGGTGTGTTCGGCTGTATCGGTTATCTGGCTCCGTTATTGTTGTTCGCGGAGCTGTTATTCTACGCTTCGAATAAGGGAAATATCCGGGCGGTCTACAAGATGATCGCGGTGGAAGTCCTCCTGATCGTGCTCTGTGGTCTTGCGCAGCTTGTGTTTGGCGGCGGATACCGGGAAGGCCAGACGATCCTCGACATCTATAAGTCTGCCGGAGTAAGTGGACTCGGCGGTGGCGTGATCGGCGGTGTCCTTGTTATGGTCCTCCACACAGCGGTGGGAACCATCGGAGCCTATGTGGTCCTTCTCGTATTTATGATCATCTCACTGGTGTGCATCACGGAAAAATCCTTCGTGTCCGCGGTTAAGAGCGGAAGTGGAAAGGCATATCGGTATGCAAAGGAAGACTACAGCAGAAGAAAAGAGCTCCACGAGGAACGTCAGGAGGAAAAACGCAGACTCCGGGAAGAGCAGCGCGTTCAGGGCGTGGACCTTGCTGCGACAGATCTCTCGAGAACTCCGGATTTCGGCGGAATTGCCGGTGGCTATATGGGCGTTGTGGATGCTGAGGCTGTGTCCGAGACAGATGAGACGAAACAGGAAATAAATGTTTCCGATACATATAAAGAAGAAACGGCGGATCCGAAGGCGGAGACAGGAAGTATGCAGCCGGATCCTGCAGATATCTTTAAAGGAAAGATCACGATGGGAGGCAGGCCGGTAGAAAATCCGGAGTCTTCCAGTGTAGATCAGAGTAGGGAAGGCCGGTCCGGAGAAGACGCGTTGAAGGATGTGGAACGCGTTCCGTTTGAGGAAGATGTTGTCCCGGCCGGAATCCATGAGGATGAGGATGTGTTTATCAGTCATGGGGAAAGTGCCTTTGATGATGAGGATATGTTCCCGGACGAAAAGAAAAGGGAGACAAAAGCCTGGGAGAAAAAACCGAAGGTGTCTGTCTTATCCAATATCCCGGATATCCCGTTGGATGAGCCCGCGGCGGACGATGACGAGATCTTTGAGTCCATGAGAAGAGACGCGGAGAGAAGAGCGGACGGCCTCCGTGCAGAGAATACCAAACCAGACGAAATTGCAGCGCCAGACGAAATTGCAGCGCCAGACGAAACTGCAGAGACTTCGAAGACGGCAGAGGAGGAAAAAACTGAGTTCCCAAAGACGGAAGAAAATGAAACGACGGCCGGAATTCCTGCCTCCGGAGAAGAATCCATGAGCGCTCTTTCAGATGACGAATTTCTCGACACAGAGCCTTATGTGGAAAATGAGGACTACTGGATTCAGGCAGCAGAGCCGGGAAGCCGTGCATATGCGGCAGCACACGGCAGCAGCGAGAAAGCCCCTGAATGCCCGATCGCTAAGGAACCGTCCGAAGAACGCCGTCAGGTCGTGACCGCGTCCGGAAAAGTCATTGAGACGGATACAGAAGAGATCATAAAGAAAAAGACGGAAATAAGAAAGCGGGAAGCAGCCGAGAGAGAAGAGGCAGGAAACGAGGTATTAAAGGAGATCCGGCAGACGGAAGAAAAACCGAAGAAACCGTATATGATCCCACCGCTTGACCTCTTAAAGAAAGGCGCTCCCGTGACGGGGCAGTCGGAACAGGAATTTAAGGATACGGCGATCAAGCTCCAGCAGACATTAAGAAACTTTGGTGTCGGAGTCACCGTGACGAATATCAGCTGCGGACCGACCGTTACCCGGTACGAACTTCATCCGGAGCAGGGTGTAAAAGTGAGCCGGATTCTGTCGCTGGCGGACGATATCAAGTTAAACCTCGCGGCGGCAGATATCCGTATCGAGGCGCCGATCCCCGGAAAAGCAGCGGTGGGAATCGAGGTGCCGAACAAGGTCAACAGCATGGTCTATCTGCGTGACCTTTTAGAGAGCCCGGAATTTAAAAATCATAAATCGACACTGGCGTTTGCGGTGGGTAAGGACATCGGCGGACAGGTAGTCATTGCAGACCTCGCGAAGATGCCGCACCTTCTGATTGCCGGACAGACTGGTTCCGGTAAATCAGTAGGAATCAACACGATGATTATGAGCCTGATCTACCGCTCATCTCCGGATGATGTGAAGCTCATTATGATCGACCCGAAGGTGGTTGAACTTTCCGTCTATAACGGAATCCCACATCTGCTGATTCCGGTAGTCACCGACCCGAAGAAGGCGGCCGGGGCTCTCAACTGGGCAGTTGCGGAGATGATGGAACGATACAATAAGTTCGCCTCCTCGAATGTCCGCGACCTGAAAGGATATAACGCAAAGGTACAGACTATGGCTGAGAGCGGGGATATCCCTGCGGACCAGATCCCGAAGAAACTGCCGCAGCTCGTGATCATTATCGACGAGCTGGCGGATCTCATGATGGTTGCCTCAAACGAGGTGGAGGACGCGATCTGCCGTCTGGCACAGCTTGCCCGGGCAGCGGGAATTCATCTTGTTATCGCGACCCAGCGTCCGTCCGTCAATGTTATCACAGGTGTGATCAAAGCGAACGTGCCGTCGCGGATCGCGTTCTCAGTTGCGTCCGGCGTGGATTCAAGAACGATCCTCGACATGAACGGAGCAGAGAAACTGTTAGGAAACGGCGATATGCTGTTTTACCCGTCCGGTTATCCGAAGCCGCTCCGCGTGCAGGGCGCTTTTGTATCGGACGGCGAGGTGTCAAATGTAACCGAGTTCTTAAAAGAACAGAACGAGGATACAGGATATAACACGGAAATCGAGAAAAAACTGACTCAGACCTCCTTAGCCGGGGGAGCGGGCGGACAGAATGAGCGGGACGCATTGTTTACCGATGCGGGCAAGTTCATTATCGAGAAGGATAAAGCGTCGATCGGCATGCTTCAGAGAATGTTCAAGATCGGCTTTAACCGTGCCGCCCGGATCATGGATCAGCTTGCCGAGGCCGGTGTTGTAGGGGAAGAGGAAGGAACGAAGCCAAGGAAGATCCTGATGTCCATGGAAGAGTTCGAAGAATTCCTGGAAGCGGGGTACTAAAGCCTGCGGCTGTTGAAATTGAAATGGCTGCCGGCTGCGAAATCCGCAGATCCACAGAAATGATATGCTACTACAAAAGGAGGATACCGATTATGAAGACCGATATCGAGATTGCACAGGAGACGAAGATGCTCCCGATTACCACCGTTGCGTCCCAGTATGGAATTGCTGAGGACGATCTGGAACTTTACGGAAAGTACAAGGCAAAGATCTCCAATGAGCTCTGGCAGGAGATCAAGGACAGACCGGATGGAAAACTCGTCCTGGTGACAGCGATCAACCCGACTCCGGCAGGAGAGGGAAAGACCACAACCAGTATCGGACTTGCACAGGCGATGACAAAGTGCGGAAAGAAAGCGATGCTTGCTCTCCGTGAGCCATCCCTCGGACCGTGCTTTGGAATCAAGGGAGGAGCAGCCGGCGGCGGATATGCGCAGGTCGTTCCGATGGAGGACCTGAACCTTCATTTTACCGGCGATTTCCACGCAATCACGACAGCGAACAACCTGTTGGCGGCACTTCTTGACAATCACATCCAGCAGGGAAATACTCTTGGAATCGATCCGAGACAGATCCTCTGGAAGAGATGTCTCGACATGAATGACCGTGTGCTGAGAAACATTGTAGTGGGACTTGGCGCAAAGGCAGACGGTTTCGTCCGCGAAGACCATTTCGTGATCACGGTTGCCTCCGAGATCATGGCGATCCTCTGTCTGGCAACGGATATGAAGGACTTAAAGGAGCGCCTCGGAAGGATCATTGTAGCGTATAATTTCGCGGGTGAACCGGTGACAGCGAAGGATCTCAACGCGGTCGGCTCCATGGCAGCTCTCTTAAAGGATGCCATGAAACCGAATCTGGTACAGACCTTAGAGCACACAGGAGCTCTTGTACATGGCGGACCGTTTGCGAATATCGCCCACGGCTGCAACAGCGTTATGGCGACAAGAACCGCATTAAAGCTTGCGGATGTAGCGATCACAGAGGCAGGATTCGGCGCAGACCTCGGCGCAGAGAAATTCTTTGATATTAAATGCCGCAAGGCAGGAATCCATCCGGATGCCGTTGTCCTCGTGGCTACTGTCCGCGCATTGAAGTACAACGGCGGTGTTCCGAAGGACCAGCTCTCCGAGGAGAATCTGGAGGCATTGAAGAAAGGTATCGTAAACCTTGAGAAACACATCGAGAACATCCAGAAATACCATGTGCCGGTTGTCGTTACTTTAAATTCCTTCCTCACGGACACAGAGGCAGAGTATGAGTTTATCCGCAACTTCTGCGAGGAGAGAGGCTGTGAGTTCGCGCTGTCCGAGGTATGGGCAAAAGGCGGAGACGGTGGAATCGAACTCGCAGAGAAGGTAATAAGCACTCTGGAGAAAAAGACGAGTGATTTCGCTCCGTTATACCCGGATGAGATGGGAATCTCCGATAAGATCGAGACGATTGCGAAGGAGATCTACGGCGCGGGCAGCGTAAGCTACTCACCGGCAGCAAAGAAGGCGATCGCGAAGATCACAGAGATGGGCTTTGGCGATCTTCCGGTCTGCATGGCGAAGACCCAGTATTCCTTATCCGATGACCAGAAGAAGCTTGGCCGGCCGGAAGGATTTGACCTGACTGTGCGCGATGCGTATGTGTGCGCGGGCGCAGGCTTCGTGGTTGCCCTTACCGGCTCCATCATGACTATGCCGGGACTTCCGAAGAAACCGGCAGCGGACAATATTGACGTGGACGAGAACGGAAAGATCACAGGATTATTCTAAAAAAGCAGTAAGAAAACTCACAGGCGGGCGCATATGTTCCCGCCTGTGTGGGTTATGAGAAAGGATGACGACAGTGGTAATTGGAGATTGGTTAAAACGCATGAAATACGATCTGGTTTGCGGCAGTCTGGACCAGAACGTGGATGAAGTGATCTATGATTCGAGAAAGGCAAGACCGGATTCCGTATTCGTGTGCATCCAGGGCAGCACCAGGGATTCCCACGAGTTTATTCCGGACGTATTAAAGGCCGGATGTAAAGTCCTTGTGGTAGAAAAAGAAGTGGAAGTACCGGCGGATGTGACTGTGATCCGGGTTGAGAGCGGACGACTTGCGCTGGCAGAGCTCTCCGCGGCGAGATTCGGTTATCCGGCAGAGAAACTGATCACCATCGGAATCACCGGCACGAAGGGAAAGACCACGACGAGCTATATGATCAAGGCGGTCCTCGAGGCAGCCGGAAAGAAGACCGGTCTCATCGGAACGAACGGCGCAGTCATCGGGGATGAGAAATTCCCGACCTCCAATACGACACCGGAATCCTATGTGGTGCAGGAGTATTTCCATAAAATGGTGGAAGCGGGCTGTGAGTGCTGTGTGATGGAGGTTTCCTCTCAGGCCTTAATGCTGCATAGGGTCGGCGGGATCATGTTCGACTACGGCCTGTTCACAAATATTTCTCCGGACCATATCGGGCCGAAGGAACACAAGAGCTTTGAAGAGTATCTTTTCTATAAGTCAAGGCTTCTTACTGTCTGCAAAACGGGGATCGTGAACCGCCTGACAGACCACTACGACGAGGTCGTAAAGGATGCGTCCTGCAGACTTCTTACATATGCCCTGAATGGAAACGCAGATTTCATGGGCGATAACATTCATTATGCCTCAGATCACGATTTTGTGGGAATCGAATTCTCGATCCACGGCATGCTTGACGGAAGAGTCCGTGTAGGGATGCCGGGAAAATTCAACGCGGACAATGCTCTGGCGGCGTTGGCAGTATGCACTCTGGCGCTTTCCGGCGGAAGCGGGGTGCTTGATGATCATACAAAACAGGCGATCCTTGGATCCCTCGAGAAGGTCCGCGTGGATGGCCGCATGGAGATCGCGCACGTATCGAAAACGTGCAGTGTGATTGTGGATTACGCCCACAATGCGGTCAGCATGGAAAGTCTGCTCACAACACTCCGGGATTACCATCCGAAGCGTCTCGTATGTGTATTCGGCTGCGGTGGAAACCGCGCCAGAGACCGCAGATATTCAATGGGGGAGATCGGCGGAAAGATGGCAGATCTCTGCATCATCACGGCGGACAATCCGCGTTTTGAGAAAAATGAGGACATCATCAGGGACATCGAGGTGGGACTCGCAAAGACGGACGGAACGTATCTTGTGATCCCGGACAGACGGGAAGCGATCTTCTACGCGATCAGGAACGCCGAGGAAGGTGATATGATCGCCATTATCGGAAAAGGCCACGAGGACTATCAGGAAATCGAAGGTGTGAAGCATCATTTCCTGGACCGGGAAGTCGTGGAAGAGGCGGTAAAAGGATAATGTACGATCGTCCGCAGAGGGACGCAGACTGCAGCAGTAAAGGAGATTGGAAAGGAATGGAGAACGTAAGCGTTCAGGATATCGTCCTTGCCACCGGAGGCGTACTGCTCTCCGGAGATGACGGTGTCATGTTAAATAAGATCCGCCTGGATTCCAGACAGGTTGAGACCGGAGATCTTTTCGTGCCGATCATCGGCGAGAAGGTGGATGCACATAAATTTCTGGAACAGGTTGCCGAAAAAGGAGCCGGTGCGGTGCTTACAAGTGAGCATAAAGAAAAAACGGCGGAGATGGCGGAGACCTCCTGTGCCTGGATTGCTGTGGATGACACGAAAAAGGCACTTCAGGCTGTAGGCCGTTACCTCAGAAAACGTCTGACACTGCCCATCGTCGGTGTCACAGGGAGCGTCGGAAAGACCACAACGAGGGAAATGATCGCGGCGGCACTCTCCGCGCGATTTCATGTATACAAGACTCCGGGCAACAGCAACAGTCAGGTAGGAGTTCCGATCACGGTGTCCGAGATCACAAAAGAAGATGAAGTGGGCGTTCTGGAGCTTGGAATGAGCGAACCGGGTGAACTCACCGTGATCGCACGGATCGCGAAGCCGGATGTGGCAGTGATCACAAACATCGGGATCACCCACATCGAGCAGCTTGGATCCCGCGAGAATATTTACAGGGAGAAGCTGACGATCCAGGACGGACTTTCCGACGGCGGCATCCTCATCTTAAACGGTGACGATGATATGCTTTGCAGGACAAGAGGAAAAGCCGGTGTGAAGACCGTCTACTATGGCACCGGGGAAACCTGTGATTACCGCGCGGTGGACCTCGTCCTCATGGACGGAAAGACGGAGTTTACGGCTGTTCATGCGGGAAAAACCCAGAAAATCCTCCTGAACGTCATGGGCACACACAATGTGATGAACGCCCTGGCGGCCATTGCGGTCTGCTGTGAACGCGGTATGACGATGGAAGAAGCCGCGGAGGGTCTTCTGACTTTCCATGGATTCAAACACCGCCAGCAGGTCTATGCCGACGGAAGATTTACGGTGATGGATGACTCCTATAACGCGAGCCCGGCATCCATGAAGGCGGCTCTCGATGTGTTTCAGGGACTCACGGGAAAACGCCATATTGCTGTCCTTGCGGATATGAAGGAGCTTGGCGGGAATTATCTGGCCTACCACAGGGAGGTGGGCGAGTATGCGGCCAATTCCGGCGTGGATCTTGTTGTGACGCTGGGCGAGGCATGCAGGAGCCTGGCGGAAGGCGTCCGTGCGGTGAAGGAGATTCCGGTGGTGGAATTTTCAGACCGCGGGGAGATGGTGAAATATCTGGAGACGGAGATCCGGGATGGGGATTGCGTTCTCTTTAAGGGATCCAACTCCATGGGACTGTCAGCTGTGGCGGATCAATTCGTAAAGATGGCCGGAAGGTAGGAACGGACGGAAGTTTTGAGAAGGGAGGGATCCGAAATGGAACCATATGCGGATGTCATCATTGATCTTTCCGTAAAAAATGTGGATCGGATCTTCCAGTACCGGATCCCTGACCATTTAAAAGAGCTTGTAAAGCCCGGCGTTCAGGTGAACATTCCTTTCGGAAAGGGAAATACCGAGCGGAAAGGGATCGTGGTAGGTCTTTCAAAAGAGACAGATTATGATCCTGAAAAAATGAAAGAGCTTCTGGATGTGGAGACAGGCGCTGTCCCGATCCGTACCCAGATGATCTGCCTTGCCTTCTGGATGAAGGACCGATATTCCACCACGATGAATCAGGCACTGAAGACGGTTCTTCCCGTGAAGGCGAAGGTGATGACGAGGGAAGAACGTGTGATCGTTTCCTTAAAACCGGAGAATGAGATCGAAATGCTGCTTATAGAAGCGGAAAAGAAGAAATACCGGGCACGGATCAGACTTTACCGGGCGCTTCTTGAAAACGGGGAGCTGCCTTTGAAGCTGACTTCCGAAAAACTCGGCATCACGGCGGCGATGCTGAAGCCATTAGTGGAAAAAGAGATCGTGGATCTGAAAACAGTAAAAAAAGAACCGGGAGCGGGGAAAAAATTTCCGCAGACCGGGCCTGTCGCCCTGAATCAGGAACAGAAAAATGCGGTGGAGACCGTGATCCGGGACTATGATTCCGGACTGCGCAAGACCTATCTGCTCTACGGAATCACGGGAAGCGGCAAGACGGAGGTCTACATGGAGCTCATCGACCACGTCCTCCGGAAAGGCAGGCAGGCCATCGTCCTGATTCCGGAGATTTCCCTGACTTACCAGACCGTGATGCGGTTTTACCGGCGATTTGGAAACAGGGTGGGGATCATGAATTCCAGACTTTCGGCGGGAGAGCGCTATGAGCAGTCGGAGAGGGCGGCAAACGGGGAGATCGATATCATGATCGGTCCGCGTTCCGCTCTTTTCACACCGTTTCCGGATCTGGGACTCGTCATTATCGACGAGGAACATGAGGGAGCCTATAAGAGTGAGACGGCGCCGCGGTACGATGCCAGAGAGGTCGCAAAAGTCCGGGCGGATATGAGCGGGGCTGCCGTGGTCTTAGGATCTGCGACACCGTCCGTGGAGAGCTACTATCTGGCAGAACAGGGAGAATATAAGCTTCTGACCCTTACAAAGAGGGCAAAGGAGAACAGCCGTCTGGCGGGGGTCCACATTGTGGATCTCAGGGAAGAACTCGCAGAGGGAAACCGCTCGATCTTCAGCCGGAAATTAAAGGGACTGATCGAGGATCGGCTGGCGGACAGGCAGCAGGTGATGCTGTTCATGAACCGGAGGGGGTATGCGGGCTTTGTGTCCTGCCGCTCCTGCGGAAAGGCGATGAAATGCCCGCACTGTGATGTGAGTCTTACATACCACAGAAACGGACGGTTAAAATGCCATTACTGCGGATTTGAACGGCCGCTGCCGGATCGATGCCCGTCCTGCGGATCCCCGTTTATTGCGCCCTTCGGGACGGGGACCCAGAAACTGGAAGAATTTACAAAGAGGGAATTTCCAAAGGCGCGGATCTTAAGGAT
Source organism: uncultured Lachnospiraceae bacterium (assembly GCA_934370915.1). Lineage (GTDB taxonomy): Bacteria > Bacillota > Clostridia > Lachnospirales > Lachnospiraceae > Pilosibacter. Next base: position 788 of record CAKRNI010000062.1, on the reverse strand, counting down.
GGATGCGGACACTACGGCAAAAAAGGGAGCTCATGAAGAAATCCTCGCCACCTTCGCAGAGGGCGGGGCGGATATCCTCATCGGGACCCAGATGATCGTAAAGGGCCATGACTTCGCAAATGTGACCCTTGTGGGGGTCATGGCGGCGGATCTCTCCCTCTATGCACCTGACTTTAAGAGTGCGGAGCGTACCTTTGAGCTGCTGACCCAGGCATCTGGGCGGGCCGGGCGCGGGGATCTTCAGGGAGATGTGGTGATCCAGACATATGCGCCGGACCATTATGCGGTATCCTCTGCGGCGGAGCAGGACTATCTGCAGTTTTACCGGCAGGAGCTTCTGTACCGGAAGATGATGGGATATCCGCCCCTTGTGAAGCTTCTGACCATCGGCCTTTCTTCAAAGAGGGAGGCGGATGTGATCCGTGCAGCAGAGGACATGAAACGGGTCATTCTGAGGGAATATGCCCTGGACGGTCTGAAGGTCATCGGTCCGGTGGAGGATTCCCCCTACAAACTTAATGATAATTACAGAAAAATTTTATATATGAAACATGAAAGTTATGATATACTATTAAAAGTCAGAAATTGCGCCCGGAAGCGGGAGAACATCCCGGATCTCTTCCGGAATGTGTTCGTCCAGTACGATCTGACTTAGTAGTTTTCGATAAAATTTTCGATAAAAAATTGAGAGGAAATAAGATAAAATGGCAATCAGACAGATCAGAACCATCGGAGATGAGATCCTTACAAAAGAGTGTAAGCCGGTAAAGGAAATGAATGAGAGGACC